>JBFWNZ010000011.1:0-25028 GCA_050250795.1 Alphaproteobacteria bacterium
GCCGGTGAGCCAGTTGAATGTGCCGCTATTCGTCAGGGCGCTCAGGCCGCCATTCACGGTCAGTGTGCCGGAATCCAGCAGGATCGAGCGGTTCGCGGAAATGGTGTAGCTGCTGCTCAGTTCGACATCCGCATCGTTCTGCGCGAGCAGCGCGGCGCCGGATGCAATCGTAAGATTGCTGGAATTGATGAAGACGCTGGCCGAATCGAAAGTAAGCGTGCCGCCATTGACGGTCACGGCGCCGCTGCCGCTGTTGGTAAAGCGAGCGACGGAGATCGTGCTGCCATCGTCGAAATCGAGCAGGTCCTGATTGAGGAACGTGCCGCTGCCGGCGATATGATTGGCGCCGTCGAGGGCCATGGCACCGGTTGCAACCGCAACGAAGGTTCCGCCTTCGATGGTGAGCGTGCTGCCATCGCTCATATCGAACTGGCCTTCGTTGCGGAAGATGCCGGTATTGTCGATCACCAGTTCGTTCCACACGGAAATCATGCCCACCGACTGGTTCGTATGCGTGCCGGTCGACAGATTGAAGGTGCCGCTGCCCTCCAGCGTGATTTCGCCGCTGTTGCTGAAGGTGCCAAGGACGCCGAGATAGTTGCCGTCGCTGCCGAAGGCCCAGAGGACATCGCCGACATTCGAGAAGCTTCCGACAGTGACCTGCCCGGAGCCTTCGCCGAAGATCAGGTCGCCCTGATTGCTGAGAAGCGCAGAACCGGCCAGATAGGAACCGCTGCCATCGCCGTCGCCGACCTGGAGGGTCTGCGTGGCGCCGATGGTGAAGCCGCTGCCGTTCAGCAAACGCCCGCCGCCCGTGACCGTGATCGTCGGTGCCGTCATCGACAGGGCGCCGACCGTGCCATTCATCACGCCGCCATCGATGCGGGTGGACTGGTCCAGTTCGATGACGCCGGACACGGAATTGACGACGGTCCCGGCGAAGACGCGGACACCGCCGGTGCCGGCGGCAGCCAAGATGGTGCCGTTGTTGACCAGCGTGCCCGAGGAGATGGCCAACGTGGCTTCCTGTGTGCCCTGGCCGTCGTCGCTGTCGAGGATGATCGTCCCGTCGTTGCTGAAACCGGCGGCGAAGGCCATTTGCGCCGGCGTGAAATCGGTGGCCAGGATCGACAGCAGGCCCGCATTGGTGAAACTGGCGCTGCTGACCGACATGCTGCCATCGACTCCGAGCGTCGCCCCCGACTGGTTGGCGAAGCGGTCGATGTTGATGGTGCCGCCGTCGTCTACGACCAGCGTGCCCTGGTTCGCGAAGGTTCCGTTGCCCGAAATGTCGAAGCCGACGCCGTCGGCTCCGCTCAACTGCGGCGCCAATGTCGTATGGGTATAGGTAACGCCTGAGCCGACAAGGAACGTGCCGCCCATGTAGAGCGTGCCGCCTCCGGTCAGTGCGCTGCCGGCGAGGACCGACAGGGTGCCCGATTCGAAGGTGAGGCTGCCGTCGATATCGAGCGTGCCGGCGTTGACGATCGCGCCGTTCTGAATGTCCACATATCCCGTGTTGTCGACGTGGAACAGCCCGCCGGCCTGGTTCGTCAGGGTATCTCCCTGCATATACAGATAGAGGTAGCCGTCGACCTCCACGGTTCCCGAATTGTCCAATCCGCCATAGAGTTGGCCGGACCCCAGGCCCGATCCGTCGACCGCGATCTGGCCGCTGTTGACCAGGGTGCTGTCGTTCGCGAGGGTCCCGGTCAGGTCGAGAATCGCGTCGTTCGAGGCCGTGCCCGCGAACAGGATCGTCCCCTGGTTGACGAAGGTTCCGTCATGGGTCAACCGGACCTCGGCACTCGATGAGTCGAGCAGCAGCGTGCCCGTGCTCGCATTGGTGAAGCTGCCGGTGGTAAAGGCGTCCGCGGTGCCGGGTTGGAAGGTTCCGGCATTGATGACGTCGCCGCTCAGCGTCAGGGTATCGGCGATGTCCAGCACCCCCGCCGTACCGTTGTAGAGCGTCCCCGAGAAGGTGCCGCCATTGCCGCCGGCAGCCACTTCGAGCAGGCCGTTGTTGCTCAGCGTGTGGCCGCTTGCGACGGTCAGGCTGGCGACGAAAGTGCCGCTGGCGGAGAGTTGCAAGGTTCCCTGATTGTCGAAACCGTCCGTGTCGATCACGAGGCCTGAGTCGTTCTGGAAACGCATCAGGCCGATGGACTCGTTGACGAATCCGACCGAGACGATGGTGCTGTATCCGCCGCTTGTCGTCAGGGTTCCGTGGTTGTTGGCATAGGAGACGCCGAAATCCGCGTTGCCGATGTTGAGGGCGCCGGATTGGTTCACGAAGGTGCCCGCACCGCTGATCCAGGTGCCGCCCAGGTTGCTCAACGGCGACAGCGAGGTCCGGGTGAAGGTCTCGCCTGCGACGACTTCGACCGTCGTGTTCGCAAACAGGGATATGAGGCCGCCGCCCGTCAGCGTCGTGTCGCTGCCGACCTGAAGGGTCGAATTGTCGAAGGTGAGCGTCTGGCCTGCCTCGATATCGATCGAACCGTCCCGAGAGTCGATCGTCGACAACGTGACCGTGGCGCTGTGGTCGAGATAGATCAGGCCCGCATTCGCGATGTCGGCATCGATGATCCGGTTGCCGCCGAGTTCGCTGTTGTCGAGGACCTCGATGGTGCCGGTGTTGTTCAGCGAGCCCGAGGTAACGGTCAGCGTCGCGTTCGCCGCGACCGTTCCTTGATTGTCGAGCGTCAGCAGGCCCGCATTGGTAAGCCCGCTCGCGAAGGTGGCACGCGACGGACCGGCGGTAAGGGCCGCGATCTCCAACGTGCCGCCACTCGCGTTGGTGAAGGCGGTCGATCCCGATACGGTCAGGGTGCCGTCGCCAACCTGCAACAGTCCGTCATTGCTGAAGGTGGTTACGGAGATCGCGTTTCCGCCCAGCAACATCGTGCCTTCGTTCACGAACAGGCCGGCCCCCACGATCTCGCTGTTGTCGAAATTCAGAGTGAGGGACGAGGAAGCCGCGTTCGTATAGGTCTTGCCCGTCAGGACGCCCAGAGCGCCATCGGTTTCGATGGAGACGAGGCCGCTGCCGGACACGGCGAGACCGTCCGCGAGCGCCAAGGTGCCGTCCGCAACGCGCAGAGTCTGGGCGCCGCTGAGCGCCAGAGTGCCTGCGGATAGATCGAGCAGGCCATCCTCAAGAACGAGGCCGGCCGAAATCTGAACGGTGCCGCCCGCGGCGTTGGCGAAGGTGCCGATGAGCGCGTGTTCCACGCCTATGGCACCGCCCGTGTTGAGGATTTCCAACAGGCCGCTGTTCAAGACGGTCCCGGCCGCGACCGAAAGGGACGCGGAATCGACGCCGGCTGCGCTGGTGTCGTCCAGCCTTACGGTGCCGCTATTGGCAAAGCCGGCCGAGAAGGTGCCGAGCGCATCGACCGTGTCGGCCGCGATCTTGAGGAGACCCGCATTCGAGAAGGTGTCGCTGGTGACGGTCAGTGTGTTCGTCGTCGTCAGGCTGCCGGCGGCGGCGTTGACGAAATGCGTCACATCGACGATGCCGCTGCCCAGGTTCAGCAGGTTCTGGTTGCTGAATGTGCCATCGCCGGTAAGGTCGAATCCGCCATCGGCCAAGAGCCGCGGGCCCGAGGACGAATAGGCGTAAGAGACGCCGGAGCCGATATCGAGGGTGCCCCCCAGCGAGATGGTGCCGTCGCCCGTCAAGGTGCCGCCCGCGAGCATCGACAGAAGACCGTCATGTGAGAACACATCGCCGCTGTCGGTGGCTTCGATGGTGCCGCTGTTGCGGATCTCGCCGCCTTCGACGGCGAACAGCGCGCTCACCCCTCCGGCCATCAGCGTGCCGCTGTTGGTCAGGGTCTGTGAGCCGAGTGCCAGCGTCATGGTCCCGCTGCTGCGCAGCAGTCCTGCGTTCGATACGTCGTAGGCACCGACATCGATGGTGCCTTGACCGGCGGCCACGATGGTTCCGCCCGCCTGATTTACGAAGCCGCCCGCAAATGTGCCGCCCTCGGCCCCGCCGGAGACGCCGAGCGTGACATTGCCGGTGTTCGTGAGGGTGCCGGTCACGTCGAGCAGGGAGTCGCCCGCACCTGCGCCGGCCTGAACGCGGATGTTGCCGGCATTGCTGAAGTCGCCGATGGACAGCGTGCCGTCCAGATTGCTGGCCGTGCCGCCAACCGTGAGGACGCCGCCGGCGACGTTGGAGAAAGCCGTGCTTTCGAGGCTGTGCCCGGAATCCAGGTAGCTCAGGCTGCCCCGGTTGGTGAAGTTGGCGACGGTCGCGACCAATTCATTCCCCGAATAGAATTCGAGCGCTGCCGCGTTGTCGAGAATGCCGCTGCCCGCGACGGTGAGCGTCGTGCCGCTCATGCTGAAATTGGCCGTGGAGGCTAGCGCGAGCGATCCGTCGACCGTGACCGTTCCGTCGAACGTGGCAAGTCCGCCGAGAGATACGGTGCCCGGACCGACGATCTTCGAACCGTCCTGCAATGCGATATTCGGCGACGCCGTGCCCTGGGTGACGGTGACGCCGCTGGCGGCTGCAAGGGTGCCGGATACGACGATGAAGCCGCTGCCGGTCAGCACGCCGCCGCTCAGGCCGGTCAGGGTGGAGTCGGCGGAAATGAGGATGGACTCATTCACATCCAGGGTGCCGGCATTGCGCAGTTCGCTGGATTGCACGGTGAGGCCGAAATCATCGGCAACCGTGATCAGCCCTTCGTTCAGCACCACCGCGGTACCGGCAATCCGGGTGGCGCTCTGTACGTCGATGGTTCCGGCGGCGTCGTTGACGATGGTGCCGGTGAGTACGCGCTGTCCGCCGGCCCCGCCGGAATCCTGCGCCCGGATGATGCCCGCATTGGTGAGAGTGCCGGCGGCCGTCAGCGTCGCGTTGCGGCTCGCCTGATCATCCAGGCTGTCCAGCAGGATTACGCCGTCATTGGTGAAGGCACCCTGGACGGTCGCCAGGACATTGCCGATTTCCGCCTCGATGGCGAGCGTGCCGCCGGACTCGTTGGAGAAGCCGGCGGTGCCGACAGTGAAGCCGTCGCCGACATGCAGGGTGCCGCCGCTGGCATTGACGAAGCTGGCGACCGTGATTTCGAGATCGTCCGGAGCCAGGTCGCGCGCATTGACGAAGGTGCCGCCACCGGCGATCTCCAGCGTGCCTGCGTTCGAGCCGAGTGCCGGAGCAACCGTCCCGTAGGTGAAGGTGACCCCGGTATCGATGGCCAATGCACCGTCGATATCGAGCATCCCGCTGCCCGACAGGACGCCACCGGCCAGCATCGTGACCGTGCCGTTTTCAAGGGTCAGCGTGCCGTCTGCCGTCATGGTGCCGCTGTTGCGGATTTCGCCGCCTTGGACGGCGAACGCGTCGCCGGCATCGACCAGGATCGTCCCGCTGTTGGTCAGCGTGGCGGTATTCAAGGCGAGGGACAGGCTGCCGCTGCTGCGCAGCAGGCCCGCATTCGACGCGTCCAAAGTGCCGACATCGATGGCACCCGTGCCGATGGCGAGGATGGTCCCGCCCGCTTGGTTTGCAAACCCGGCCGAGAGCGTGCCGACCTCAGTGCCGCCGGAGACGCCGAGCCCGACATTGCCGCTGTTGCTCAGCATACCGGCAACAGTGAGGGTGGAATCGTCCGCACCTGTGCCGGCTGCGACGAGAATCGCCCCGGCGTTGGAAAATCCGCCGGTGGCGGTCAGCGTGCCGTCGGTGCCGGCGGTCGTGCCGCCGACGGTGAGTTGCCCGTCGCTTGCGTTGCTGAAGCCGCTGGCGGTCAGGATATGTCCGCCGTCTTGATAGGTCAGGGTGCCGTTGTTGACGAAGCCCGCGACGCTCGATTCCAGCTTCGTCGTGTCGTCGAAGGCGAGGCTGGTTTCGTTCGTGAGCGTTCCGCCGCCCGAGAGGGTGAGGGTGTCGCCTGAGAAGCCGACGACCGCACCGCTTTGAAGATGCAGCGCACCGTCGATCGTGACGGTGTCGGTCGCGGTCGCGAGGGTTCCGTAGACGTCGATGAGGCCGTCGCCGGTGACGGTGCCGCCGGAGAGCGCGACGAAGGTGGCGCCAGAGGCGACGACCAGTGTGTCGTCGGCGCTGTCGAGATCGATTGTGCCGGCGTTGCGCAGTTCGCCCGTTTCGACGGTCAGGGTGGAGACGCCGGAAACGGCAATGAGGCCATCGTTCTGCACCGTGGCGGTGCCGTCGAAGGCGGTCTCCGCCTGGATGTCGATGGTGCCGCCCGCGGCGTTGGCGATGGCGCCGTTCAGCATCCGCACACCGCCGGCCCCGCCGCTGTCGCGGGTCTCGATCAGGCCGGTATTGGTGAGCGTCTCCGCAAGCTCCAGGCTGGCGGCATGGCTGTTCTGGCTGTCGGCGTTGTCGAGCAGGATGGTGCCGTCATTGACAATGTCCTGCTGGACGATCGCTGCGGCATTGCCGTCCTCGGCCAGGATCGAGAGGGTCGCGCCCTCTTCGTTGGCGAAGTCCGCGGTGTCGATGGTCAGCGTGCCGGCGGTCCGCAGCGTGCCGCCATCGGTATTGGTGAAGCCGGACACCGTGATCGACAGGTTCTCCGGCGCGAACAGCCCCTCGTTCACGAAGCTGCCGCCGCCCGCCAGCGTCATCGTGCCTTCGCGGGAACCGAAGCCGGGGCCGCCGCTGGAATGGGTGAAGGTCACGCCCGTATCGACAAGGATCGTCCCGTCGCTGTCGACGGTGCCGGTGCCGACAATAACCGCGCCCGCAAGCAGGGTGAGGGTGCCGCCGATCAGCTCGAGATTGCCGTCCACCTGCAGCGTGCCGCTGTTGCGGAACGGCGCGCTGTTCATCATCAGCTCGCCATCCGCATCGATGGCGATCAGGCCGCTGTTGACCAGCGTCTCGCCCAGTCCCGGCACCGCATAGAAGAACCCGTCCACTTGGATGGTGCCGGCATTGTCGAAGGCGCCGGTCAGCTTGTGCTGGCCGCTGGCGGTGTCGTCGATATGGATCAGGGCGCCGCTCTGGTTGACCAGGGTGTTCTCGCCCGGGTTCTCGCCATCGAGCGACAATGTGGCGACGTTGCCGGCGCTGCCGGTGAACAGCAGCGTACCGGCATTGCTGAGCTGGCCGTACTGGACGAACAGCACGTTCTCGTCCTCGGACCCCAGCGCCAGATGCCCGCCGGCCGCGTTGGTCAGGTCGCCGGTCAGCTGCTGGGAATCGCCGATCACGGCGATGCTGCCTTCGTTCACAACGGTGATGGAGAGCAGGTTCGCGTCGACGACGAAGGGCGCCGTGCTCTGGTTGACGAAGGTGCCGTCGCCTTGCAGGACGCCGGTACCGGCGCCGAGGTCGAGCGTGCCGTCAGCGCCGTTGGTAAGGACACCATCGACGGTCAGCGTGTCGGATGAGGCCAGGGTAACGAGCCCGTCGTTGCGGACCGTTCCCAGCACCGTGGCGCCGCCGAGGTCGAGGGTCGCCGCATTGGTCAGCGTATTTGTGCCGTCGAGGGTGAGCGGCGCGGTGACGGTCACCTCGGCGGTGGATGCCAGGTTGAGGGCGGCGTCGACGGTGAGCGTGCCGCCGAGCGAGACGGTGCCGCCCAGCGAGACGGTACCGGCGCCGGTCACGACCGCGCCGTCGGCCAGCGCGATATCGGGCGAGGCAGTGCCCTGGGTGAAGGTGACGCCGCTGCCCGCGGCGAGCGTGCCGGCGATGTCGAACTGCCCGCCGCCGGTGAGGGTGCCGCCGGAGAGCGCGGTGAATGTGGCACCCGAGGCGATGGCGAGGGTGTCGCCCGTGCCGTCCAGATCGACGGTGCCGGCATTGCGCAGGTCGCCGGACGCGACGGTGAGCGTGGCGTCGCCGGAGAGGGCGACGAGCCCGGCATTCTGCACCGTCGCGGTGCCATCGAAGATCGTCTCCGCCTGCACATCGATGGTGCCGTCCGCGGCATTCACGATGGCGCCCTCAAGCACCCGCGTGCCGCCGCCTTCGCCGCTGTCGCGGGTGGCGATCAGGCCGGTGTTGGTGAGAG
This sequence comes from Alphaproteobacteria bacterium, assembly GCA_050250795.1. GTDB lineage: Bacteria > Pseudomonadota > Alphaproteobacteria > UBA8366 > UBA8366 > JBFWNZ01. The sequence goes on from JBFWNZ010000011.1 coordinate 8,010, forward strand.
TCTCCGCAAGCTCCAGGCTGACGGTGTGGCCGTCCTGGCCGTCCGCATTGTCGAGCAGGATCGTGCCGTCATTGGTGAAGGACTGCGCGAAGCTCGCGGCGACGTCGCCGAACTGCGCCTCCAGCAGGATCGTGCCGCCATCCTGGTTCGCGAAGTCTATGGCGCCGACCGTCAGTCCGTCCTCGGCGCCCAGGGTGCCGCCGCTGGCGTTGACGAAGCTGGCGACGCCGATCGACAGGCTGTAGGGCGACAGCCCGCGGGCATTGACGAAGGTGCCGTCGCCGCCGATCTCCAGCATGCCCTCGCTGGAACTGAGGATGGGCGAGGCGGTGCCGTGGGTATAGGTGACGCCGGTGTCGATGGCGAGCAGGCCCTGCAGCGTGATGTAGCCGCTGCCCGCCAGCGTGCCGCCGGCCAGCATCGTCAGCGTGCCCGCGTTCATGCGCAGGTCGCCGTCGGAGGACAGCGTGCCGCTGTTGCGCAGATGGCCGCCCGAAATGACCATCTCGCCATCGGCGTCGACGGCGATCAGGCCGGAGTTGACCATCGTGCCGCTGCCCGGTGCGACGCGCAGATAGCCGTCCACGTCGATGGTGCCGGCATTGTCGAAGGCGCCGGTCAGGGTGTGCTGGCCGGTCGATTCCGCATCGACCCGGAACAGGCCGCCGCTCTGGTTGACCAGCGTGGTCTCACCGGCATCGGTGCCGGTCAGCGACAGATGGGCAACGCCGCTGCCGCTGCCTGTCATCAGCAGCGTGCCGGCATTGGTCAGGATGCCGTTGAAGCCGACGCCCACGCCGCCGCCGCCGGCATTGCCGATGACGAGATGCCCGTCCTCTTCGTTAGTCAGGTTCCCGGTCAGGAACTGCGTCCCGCCGGTCATCGCCATGCTGCCCTCGTTCACCACCGAGACGCTCAGCACGTCCTGCGCGATGGTGAAGGGCGCCGTGCTCCGGTTCACGAAGGTGCCGGGCCCCACGAGATAGGCCGTGCTGCCGCCGAACAGGTCCAGCGTGCCAGAGGCTCCGTTCACCACGACCCCGTGAACCGCCAGCGTCTCCGTCGCACCGACGGTCGCAAAACCCTCGTTCAGGAAAGTGCCCGTCACGTCGACGCTGCCGACGGCCAGGGTGCCGGCGTTCACGAAGGTGCCGTCGCCGGCGATCTCCGCGCCTGCCAAGGCGACCGCCGGGGCGGACACGCCATAGGTAAAGCTTTCATTGGCGGCGATCTCGACGACGCCCGCGGTCCCGAAGCTCACCTGCCCGCCGCCGGAGAGGGAACTGCCGGAGCCCAGCAGCAACGTACCGTCGGTGACCGTTACGCTGCCGTCGAGGGTCAGGAAGCCCGCGGTTGCATCGAAGACAGAGTCGGAAAGGGTCACGCCACCCCCCGACTCCACATGGAGCGAGCCTTGGTTGACGAACGCCAGAGCCAGGGTGTTCCCCGTGCCGGCGATGGACATGTCGCTCAGCAAGGTGAGCGTTCCGACGCCGCCCAGCGAATTGTTGGCGCCCAGCGTAACGCTGACGGCGGATATGTCGCTGTCGCCGGTCGACTGAATGCTGCTGCTTTCGAACCGAAGTGCGCCGCCGCCGACGAACTCGCCCCCGTCGATGAAATGGATGCTGGACAAGGTCAAGGCATTGAGGCTGCCGATGCTGACCGTGCCGTCATTGGTGAAGGTGCCGTCGCGAACGGTAAGGTCCCACATTCCCTCGCCGCCGGTGACGGCGAGCAGGCCGTTGTTGGCAAAGGTGCCCGCCGGCCCCGTGGCGTCGAGATCGAGGACGGCATCGCCATCGAGGCCCATCGTGCCGTCGGATGCATTCGTGACCCGGTTCAGGGCCAGGGTACCGCTGAGGTCGGTCTCGCCATGATTTGCGAATGTGGTGCCGACTGTCGAAGCATCGAGCAGAAGTGTCGCGCCGTTGCCCACGACGAGGCTGTCGACCGACGAGTCCGTCAGCCGGAAACGCTCGAAATCGCTGAAGAAGGCGCCCGTACCCGTCGTGAGGCTGACGCCGGTCGCGGTAAAACTGTCGAGCGTCAGGGTGTCCTGACCTGCTCCGCCATGGACGGTCAGGTCGGTCCCGTTGAGCGTGACATCGTCGTCGCCGCTGCCGGCAATGAAGACGTCGATGTCGCTGAAGCTGGTCGTGTCGAATGCGGTGACCGCATAGCTGCCCGAGCCGGTCTGCTCAAGCGTCAATCCCCAACTGTCGGTGGAGAAACTGAGCGTATCGGTTCCGCCGCCGCCATGGATCGTGTCGGTGCCATCGCTGCCGTAAAAGACATTGGACAGTGTGTTGCCGATGATTATGTCGTTACGGAACGCGCCGCGGATATTCTCGATGCCGCCGAAACCGTGCGTGAAACTGGTCGTGCCGGACGCTGTCGTCGTTCCGTTGACCATGTCGACGGTCAGAGAATCGCCTTCCTCAAGGAACAGGCTGCTGTAATCCAGCGTGTCGGTGCCGGTCCAGCCATGGACATATATTTCGTCGGTTGCGTTGTACTCGAACGTGTCGTTGCCGGCGCCGCTGTAAATCTGTTCGATGTTGGTGAAGCTGTCGTTGCCGATCTGCGCGCCGCCGTAGGTATAGCTGTAGGTCCCATCGAGGGTGCCGTCGTTGATGACAAAGACGAGATCCTCGGTGGCGCTGAAATACTTGATCAGGTCGAAATCGGCGCCGCCGTCGTAGAAATCGTTTCCTTCGCCCGTCCCTGCGACGATCGTGTCGTGTCCGGCCTCGCCGTAGACGCTGTCGTTGCCGGCGCCGGCCGTGATGTCGTCGTCGCCGCTGCCGCCCTGGATGTAATCGTCACCGCTGCCGGTGGAAATGATGTCGCCGCCGCTCGTGCCCGTAACGGAGTAGGGCGTCGGATCGTACGCCGGCACGGAGAAGGAGGACGCGGTCATATAGACCTGCGTGTGGAATGGTGCCGGGCTCGGTTCGGGCGCCGGCGCGGGCTGCGTCACGGGAACCGGCGAGGGGTCCGGTGACGCGTTTGGAACCGGCTCGGGCTTTGCGGTCGCGGATTGGGGTTGCGCTTGAGTTTCCGAAGCAGGCGCGGGCTGTGCGGCCACCGGATCGCTGCCGTTTCCCCCTTCGACAACCTTGATCGTGTCCGATTGCGGAGATGGGTCTGCGTTCGCGGTCTGGGTGGATTGGGGCGGTTCGCCGTCTTCGCCCTCGGACTCCAGACCGGCAGTTTGCTGCTCTTCGGCGTCGTTGTCGGCGACCTGTTCTTCGGACTCTACGCCCTGCTCCTCCTCCGTCCCATCGGCGAGGTCTTGCTCGCCGCCGAACTGCTCGCCGGCCTGCTGTTCCGACTGCGGGTCGCCATCATCCGCCTCGCTCTCTTGCGCATCTTCGCCCTGCTCGGCGGACTCCCCTTGGGATTCGTTCGAATCCTCCGATTCGACGGCGCCGGAGGCTGCGCCGGTGACCTGCGAAAATCCCAAGAAACGACTGGACGGCGTTACATCCGAAACGCCCTGATAGATCACCGTGATGCCTTCGTCGGACAGCACGAAGCTGGCGCCTGGCGGTGCGGTGAAGGAAACGACCTGCGTGGATTCGTTGCGGCCGGAAAGAGTGATCGTCCCGCCGCCGGTGGTCACTTCGATGGTGCCGTCGAGGACCGTGAACTGGCTTGGCTCATCCAGCGATCCGACCTTGCCCGCAACCTCGGTGCCGCGAATGCCGATGGTGGCAACCGGCGTATTCACGATCATCTTCGTGTTGTCGGATTTGGCGATCTGTCCGGATGCGAAGACGAAAACACCCTTCAGGATCGAGAACTGGGACGAGCCGGCCTGGCTCACGGGGTCGAAGACCAGTTCGTCGAGCGCAAGCCGACCATCGGCACCCAGCGCAAAACTGGTCTGATCGACGAAAAGCAGGCTGACGGCGGCGCCCGGCCCCGTCTCGATCACGTCGCCCTGGAAAACCGGGTCGCCGGTTGCCAGCTGCACCCGTGTGCCGTCGGCGCGGACGGCGAACACCTGTCCTTTGATTTCCTGGACCGTGCCGATCTGAACCTGCTCCGGAACGCCGCCAAGCTGGGCGTATTGGGATGGCGCTTCCGAAATCAGGAAGGAACGCACGAGTGCGGGAGAAAGATGCGCGTTGCCGGCAATCAGATCGGGCGGCGGTTCCTGCAGGAAATAGTCCCGGATGGCGACCGTTTCTCCGGACGGCAGCGACAGCACCAGATCGCCGCCGCGTCGGCTGAAGATCGCCTCCGAGATGAAGCGCGAATCCGGCAGGGCGACCTGCAGCGTGCCGGCGGACCGGACGACCGGAGAAGCAGCACTGTCGAGCGCTGGAAGATAACGGTGAGGGGCTGCCATTGCGGTGTGAGAACCGAGCGCGAACGATTGGTTAAGATTATTCCGCCAGGATCCTGCGATTCCTTGTGACGAAACGGTTTACGTTCCCGCCCCGGCTAATACATAGCATTTTAAAAATATTCGCGCAAAATCGAATCGCGATCCGTTGTGCTGGGCTCCGGCGGATGCGAAAATCCCGTTTCGACAGATGCCTGGCGGGCATCGGCGGACGCGGGGAACAGGCTGGATGGCCCAGGACAAGACGAAGGAGGAGGGACGCCCAGGAGCGTCGCGCGCCGCGCCCGACACTGTTCTGCAGATGCAGGCCGATGACGGAGGGGCTGACAGTACCGCGGAGCCCCAGCGATGGTTATGGCCGATTCTGCAAGGTGCCCGCGGGGCGCTCCGCGACGCGATTCTGGTATCTCTGTTCGTCAACCTGCTGGCGTTGGCCGTGCCGGTCTTCGTGATGCAGGTCTATGACCGCGTCGTCTTCCACGCAGGCCTGACGACGCTCGAAGGGCTGGTCATCGGGATGGCATTGGCCATCGGCTTCGACTATGTGCTGCGCCTGGGACGCAGCCGGGTGTTCCAGTCCGTTGCCGTGCGCGTCGATGTTGAACTCGGCAGAAAGCTCTACGACCGCTTCATGGCGACACCCCTTCGTGTCCTGGAAGCGAGACCTTCCGCCCATTGGCATGCGTTGTTCCGCGATGCCGAGGCGGTGCGGAATGCCTTGGCGGGGCCGACTGCCGCGCTGGCGATCGACCTGCCGTTCGCAATCCTGTTTCTCATTCTGATCGTCGTCATCGCCACGCCCGTCGCCTGGGTCCTGCTGGTGATGTTGCCGCTCTTCCTCATTCTCGCTTGGCGATCCGGTTCGTCGATGGGCAAGGCCTCGACCGACGAGCGCGAGGCGGCGATGGTTCGCGAGAACCTGCTGAACGAAATCATCATGGGGCGAAGCACCGTCAAGGCGCTTGCCCTCGACGATGCGATCCGGCCGCGTTGGGAAGACCGCCACGCCAGCACGGTGGAATCCGCGCAAAGCCGGGGGCGAACAAGCGACGGGCATCAGGTGCTCGCGCATGTGATGATGCTTGGCACATCGGTCGCCATGACCTCGGTGGGCGCCATCGCGATCCTCGACCAGCAGATGACCATGGGTTCGCTGATCGCCGCCAATATGCTCAGCAGCCGCTTGATCGGTCCGATGAGTCAGCTGGTCGGCCAGTGGCGCGGCTTTGTCCAGTTGCGCCAGTCCATCGCGCGCCTGGACGCCGCGTTCCGAATGCCGACGGAACGCCGCTATTCGGGAATCGATCTACCCAGACCGCAGGGACATTTGCGACTGGAGAAGCTGAGCTTCCGGTACCGGCGCGATGCGCCGGCGGCGATTGACGGTATCGACGGCCAGATCGGCTCCGGCGGGCTGCACGCCATCGTCGGGCGCAACGGCAGCGGTAAGAGCACGATGCTCAAGCTGTTGCGCGGTCTGTACCAGCCCGAAAGCGGCCGCGTCATGATCGATGGCGCGGACATCGCTCAGTTCACGCGATTGGAGCTCGCCCGATGGATCGGCTACCTGCCGCAGGAATGCACGCTGTTCGCCGGCAGCGTGCGCGACAATATTGCCATCGTTCATCCCGAGGCGAATGACGAGCAGATCATCGAGGCCGCGAAGCTGGCGCAGGTCCATCCGTTCATCATCGATTTGCCGGATGGCTATGCCACCAGCCTGTCGGAGGGCGGAGGCGGTCTGTCGGGCGGGCAGCAGCAGCGGATCGCCTTGGCGCGTGCATTTCTGACGACCCCGCCGGTGCTGTTGCTGGACGAACCGACGAGCAATCTGGATGGCGACGCCGAAAAGGAACTGGCTGCGACGATCAAAAGGCTCGCGGGCAGCTGTACGGTCATCGCCGTCACCCATAGCCCCGTGCTGCTTGCGGCTTGCGACAGCATTCTTGTCATGGAACGGGGAAAGGTCGCGATGGCGGGGCCTGCAATGCAGGTGTTGGCCAGGTTGCGTGCGACCCCGCCAACGCCGGTCGCTGCCGGAGGGGCAGCGTGAATCGGCTCGACGGTCTGCTTGCGGGGAGTGAGCGGTCGCCTCTCCGGCTGAGCGGATGGGTCATCATGGGCCTGATCGGCGGCTTCTTCATTTGGTCGGCATTCGCCCGGCTGGACGAGGTCGCGGTTGCGACGGGACAGGTGATACCGCAGGCGCAGCTCAAGGTGATCCAGCATCTGGAAGGCGGCATCGTCAGCGAACTGTATGTCGAGGAAGGTTCCATCGTGCAGCCGGGGGAAATTCTGCTGCGGCTGGACCTGGGCAGTTTTGGGCGCAGTACCGAAGACGTGCAGATACAGATCGATGGGCTTGAGCTTGCACGCGCACGCCTCAAGGCTGAAATCTCCGGCGATGAGCCGACTTTCGGCGACATCGTCACGACGCGGCGGCCCGAACTGGTGGATGCCGAGCGGGGGACCTATCGGGCGCGCCTCAATGAATTGCAGAGCAGCCGGAGTGTGGTTCTCGAACAAATCCGGCAGCGCGAATTGGAAATCCGGGAACTCGAGGCGCGACAGCGGGCCGTGGAGGCCAATTTGCGGCTCGCACGCGAGAAGATGCGAATGTCCCAGGAACTGTTGAAAAGCGGCTTAACGCCGCGCATGGAGCATCTGGAACTCGAGCGGGAGCTGGAAAGCCTGTCCGGTGAAGGCAAGGTGCTTGAGCAGACGGTTCCGCGGGCGCAGGCGGCGCTGGCCGAGGCACAGGCCAGGCTGACCGAAGTGACGGAACAGTTTCGACGTCGCGCAGTCGAAGAGCTGTCGAATACGGAACGTCAACTGGCACGCCTTCGCGAAGAGGCTGTACGGACCTCCGACCAGGCGGGTCGTACGGAAATCCGCAGCCCGGTGCAGGGAGCGGTCAAGAATCTGCGTTTCAACACGATCGGCGGCGTGGTGAAAGCCGGCGAACCCATCATGGAAATCGTCCCGGAAGGGGACAATCTGGTGATCGAGGCCCGCCTCAATCCCGTGGATCGAGGCTATGTGGAGGTGGGTCAAAAAGCCGTCGTGAAAATCTCGACCTACGACTTCGTCCGCTATGGCGGCCTGAACGGCGAGGTCACGCGAATCGGAGCGACCACGAACACCGACTCGAACAGCGGACAGGCTTACTACACGGTCATCGTGACCACGAACAAGACCTACCTGGGCCAGCAGCGGGGGGAGTTGCCGATTTCTCCCGGGATGCAGGCGACAGTCGATATCCACACCGGGGCTCGCTCGGTATTAAGCTACCTAATAAAGTCGGTGTTGAAGCTTAAACACGAAGCATTCCGCGAGCGCTAAACAGGACTCGATTGCTTGGAGCCACGCCACGAATTCCTTTTGACCTGCAAATTAGACGCAGCTACTAATCTACATATCGGGCAGGGCAGATGTTTTCTGTCAAAATATGTCAGTTCGAAAAGGTGAAGCGGCCGTTTGGCATCCTTGGGGTGCTTCGGGCCGGGTGGGATTTAATGCAAGCGTTTGACGGCGTTTGCAGCCGCGTCTAAGAGTGAATGAGCGACGGGTGGAGGCTCGGGCGATCGCTAGCATGGCGTCAATAAGGGGCAGGATGCGGCTTTGTCTGCTTGCAGGCATCGTGGGCCTGTCGATGCCCGTGCCGGCGCTGTGCCAGTCGCTTGAGGCGGAATTGCAGCGGCTGCTGCACGAGCATCCGCAGATTCGCGCGGCCAAACAGAATGCTGCGGCGGCCAAAGCACGGATCGGAGAAGCCCAGTCGGACTATTATCCCCAGATGGGCCTGAGCGGCGATACCGGTTGGGAGCGAACGAATGAGCCCGCCCGCCGCGCCGCGGCCAATGGGGAACCCTTCGAAAAGTGGCGCGACACCGCTGCCCTGACGATCACGCAGAACCTGTTCAACGGTTTCCGCACCAGCGCCAGCGTTCGGGCGGCCGAACTGGCGCATGATGTCGCGCAAACGCAGATCGAGGCGACTCGGCAGGCGGTTCTGTTCGAGGCGATCAGCAGTTACCTCAATGTATTGCGCAGTCAGCGCGTGATCGAGGTGTCGGCACGGAACGAGGGCAATATTCAGGACCAGCTCCGGCTGGAGGATGAACGCGTGCAGCGCGGATCGGGAATCACCGTCGACGTGCTTCAGGCGAAATCGCGCCTTCAACTCGCCAAGGAGCGCCGCGTCGCCTTCGAGGGAAGGCTGCGCGATTCGCTTGCGCGGTACATGCAGGTGTTCGATAGCGTACCGGAAGTCGGCGCGCTGGAGGATGTCCGTCCGCCCGAGGAACTCGTGCCGGCTTCGCTCGAGGAAGCGCTGTCGCTTGCCGAAACGCACAATCCGCAGATCAGGATATCGAACCTGCAGTCGGATGCGGCGGAGGAGCAGAAGACCGTCGCACAGTCGGAATACTGGCCGACCATCAACCTCGTCGGCTCGGCAAGCTATGAGGACAACGTCAGCACGACCATTGGGATCAAGCGCGAGAAATCGCTTCTCGTGCGCGGAACCTGGGATTTCTTCTCCGGTTTCCGGACTCGATCCCGGGTCGAGGCGGCTGCGCGGACGATCCAGTCGAGCAAGGACGTCGTGCGCTATACGCATCGGAAGGTTCTCGAAGAGGTACGCCTCTCCTGGGAACAGCTGAAGACGCACAAGGATCGCGTCGCGCTTCTGGAAAATGCCGTCAATATCGCGCTTGAAGTTCTCGACGCTCGGAAGCAGCTGCGGGAATCGGGCAAAGAGACCGCGCTGAATGTGCTGGATGCAGAGAGCGAAGTCTTCAACGCTCAACTGAATCTATTCGAGGCGGATTTCGATGCGCGCCTGGCAGCTTACCGGCTGTCACTGGGAACGGGCATGCTGGCGCCCTCCGCACTCAATCTGACCGAAGACTAAGGTTGCGCTTCTAGACTTCGAAGCGGTTCAGCGGACCGAGACCGGTCCCGCGGCGGGTGCGATATGGCGCAAACGCTCTATTTCGCGCGCTTCGATCCGGTCGGCGTCGGACCGGTGTGCAAAAGAGCCCAGCAGGACCAGCGTTGTTGCTGCTGCCAGCGCAATCACGCTGCCGATCCACAGACTGCCCATCCCTGCGTGCCGTTTCCGTACTTCGCGCCTGCCAGAGGAATGGAGGCCAGCATGCTCCGGACTAAGCCCAAGATCCCTCAGGGCCTGCTCAAGGCTGCGACACGGACGGTTCAGGTAGGGGCTCGTCAAGGTAGTAATTTTTACAGGTAAAAGAAAAGGGCTGACGGACACAATGGTTCCGCCAGCGACGGCGAGACGCTAACACGCCACCGGGGCAAGGGGGATAGGAAAATGCGATGGCGCGACGGGATTTCACGCCCCACCGATGAGAAATTCCGCTTGCGCAAGCGCGCCAAAGCCACTACTGCTTGATGCGTGTTGATATGCACCCGCAATATATTGGCCGCCGCGCTCCTGTCAGTTCTCTTGGCAGCATGTGCCAATGACGGTCGCCCGATTGCCGAACAGCCTCCGGTCGCCGAAGGCTTGCCGCAGGAGCCGCAGTACCGGGTGGGCGACGTATACGCCTTCGATAACCCCGAGGTCAGCTGGCGCGTCATATCCATCGGCGAGGACCGCGTGCATTGGCGCAGTTCGACCGGCGACACACAGGTCACGACCGCAAATCCGCTGCTTCCGGCCCTTGAATGGCAGAGCGACCGCTTCGGTCATGGCCGCCGGGTCATCAGCGGGCAGAAGGGAAGCCTCTTCCCCATGCGGGTCGGCGCCAAGCTCACGTTCCGCGAGACGGTAAGCCTGGATCAACCGCCCTACGGGTGGGAGTTCGATTGGGCTTGCGAGGTTGTGGGACGGAAGCAGGTCGTTAGCCAGGTCGGCCCGTCCAATACCTACCAGATCAATTGCGGGCGGCAGCGGCCTGACGAGTATGTGTTCTACTACTCGCCGGAGATCGGTCATTACGTTCGCATGGAGACGATCACCGCCGACCCCGTGCAGCGTCAGAATCGCCATCTGGTCGCCTTTGTGCGCGATAATGGACGGATGATTGCCGGTGACCTGCCGCGCATGGCGCCGGTCGCTCCGCCGGCGGTCGCACGGGCGCCCTTGCCGCCGGTGCCAGCAGCCAGCGATGTCTATGCATCCGGTTTGCCGGTCGATTCGGGACAGGCAGAGATATACACGGCGAACGGGCCGGATCCATCGAACGGCGTTCATGCAGGCGGTGCCGGCTTGGCCACGCCGCCGTCGCGAACCCAGCAGGCGGCCTTGATGCCGGTCCCTGCGGCACGTCCGGCGCCAGCGGCTGTGACGCGGCCGGTAGCGCCGGTGCCTCCTGTCGCCTCGCGGCAGGCTTCCATCCGCGCGCCCGGGTCGGCGGGCGTGGAGGTTCATCTGGCTTCCTATCGCAACCCTAGCAATGCGGAACGAGGGTGGCGGCAGCTTGTGAAGAGCAACGGAGATGTCCTGGGCGATCTCCAGCCGGCCATTCACCGGGTCGACCTTGGGGAGCGGGGAGTTTTCTATCGCCTTCAGGCGACGCCGATCGCAAATCGGCAGACGGCAGAGACGCTGTGCCGCCAGCTTCGCGGGCGGGGCACCTATTGCCAGATCGCGGGCGATTGAACTTTCAATCTGCGGGCGGCAGCGCGAAAACCAGAAGCAGCGTGCGTTCCAGACTGATGTAATTGTCGTCTGACAGAATATAGAGCAGCGTCTCGCCGGAGGCGCTTCGGCGCGTGGCGATTGCCTCGAAATTATCGGTCAGCATTGGGGGGGCGATCCGTGCCAGCGTCACGGGCGTCAGGTCGCGTTCCGCGTCCGGTATGAGGTCGAGACGGCGGATGCGGGCGGCGAAGCCGCCCAGCAGGCTGAAGCGGCGCTCTAGGACCGCAATACGACAATCGGGCAGGGTGGCCGCACCGGTCGGCACGAATTCATCGGAAACGGGATAGCGCAGAGGGGTCCATGCTCCGTCCGTCCCATTTCCGGCCCAGGCCGGAACGTGGCCGGTTGCGTCCGGATGTTCCGCAATAAGCAGAAGCCGACCGTCGCACAAACGGGTCATGGCTTCTATTCCCTCGTTTCGGGGCAAGCGCTGCATCTCCTGCGGAGTCTCGAGCAACCGGGCGGTTCCGGCGGAAGGGGCAGGGTAATGCAGCACCCGGTGCTGTCCCTCGAAGGCGACGAAGACGCCCCCAGCGCCGTCGGCGGCCAAGGATTCCGCATCGCGCCAGATATCGCCGAGACGACCGCCGTGTCGGTTCTGTAGCGGTGCGATGGTCGTTTCAATGAATGCGATAGGCCTGTTCTGTACTTCGATCAAACGGCCATCGATGCGGAATCCGAGATCGGAGAGAGCCACGAAGCGGTCGGTCGCATCGGGAAACTCCAAGGCGGACAACCCGCCGAACTGCGCGTTGGAAGAGTGGAGTTCGAATCCGCCCCGCCATTGCAGGGCGTCGAATTGCGTGCGGCCGGGATCGGATGGATCGAGCGTAATGGAATAGGCGACGATATCGAGAGGTTCGGCAAAGGATAGCGAAGAGATGCAAAGTGCCGCGATGTGAACGGCTGCACCGAACGCGGAGAGGATCGGGCTGTGCAAGTTTCGATCAGCGGCGGCCGATATCCATCGGAACTGTGACCCCGCTGCGTGCGGCGTCGCTGACGAGATACAAGGCGCCAGCCACGGTAATTCCGATTGCAAGCCCGATTGAGAGAACCACTGCCGCAAGAATTGTCGTGGTCAGACGTCGCTGAGCCGACATCGATGTGACATCGGCAATCAGCTTGTCGACCTTGTTATCGATCCGTCCCGTGCTTGAACCGACATCGGCCTGAAGCCTGACGAGGGCGGCAGACAAGTCCGCCCGCAGGGCGGCGTGAGCCTGCTGCATCGTCTTGGATTCCGACGCGACGATGCGCAGCGCAGCCCGCACTTGCGCTTCCACGGCCGAGAGGTGAGCTCTCAATTCGTCGCGAGAAAGGTCGGTCATGCTCTCACCATCCGTCGGGTTCCGAATCGGATATCAAATGAATCAGATTCCGACGACATAGCATTTCATGTTTCTATTGATGCAAAGTATAGGTGCATCGGAATCGAAAGAAAAGGGTTTTGCGTAATGCGTTTTACGCATCCCTACGGGAAATGCCGTAATATTCCGAAGCGATGCGGCAAGAGTCGCAGTCGGCAGGCAAGACTTGCCTAATGTCCGGAAACTCTGTGGATCAGAAACGGCTAGGATTACACTGAGTAATCGGCTCTTCTGCACCGGTTCTCGCCTTGCTCTTCCCCTGTCGGGAAGAGTATCTGCAAGAAGCGGTCCAGATCGACGGGGTCAGGCCAGAAGTTCGTCCAAGGCTTCGGGAGTATCGACATCCGTCAGGATGCCGTCCGCCGCCATGGGAACTTCACGGATCATATTGGGATATCTCGCCATCAACTGGCGGGCGCCAATATCGCCCGCAATATCCTGGATATCGGCAAAGAACTGCCGGGCGATCAGCACGGGATTGCCGCGTCTGCCTCCATGTGTCGGCACGCAAAGCGCCTGCCCGGCAGCGGGGTCGAAGGCCGCGATGAGGCGGTCGATTTCGGGCGCCGATACATTCGGCATATCGCCGAGGCAGATTGCGGCACCATCGATGTCCGGCGGCAATGCCCGGATGCCACGCTTTAGCGATGTGCTGAGCCCTTCCGCGTAATCCGGATTTTCCACCGTCGCGATGTCGAGGCCGGCCAAGGCCGCTCGGACCTCTAGGGCTTCGTGACCGAGAACGGCGATTACCGGACGGGCCTTGCTTGCAAGAGCCGCTTCTGCGACGCGGCGGACCATCGGAATGCCGCCGACCTCGATCAGCAACTTGTTGCGCGGTCCCATACGCCGGGATTGTCCTGCCGCCAGGATCAATGCGGCGATCTTCGGAGGCGGGGCGCGGTCCGGTCGCGGGATTGCCGACGCTCGTGGCAAGGGACGGCCCGGGATCTCCATGAGCAGACCGCCGGCGCCCATGAGCATGATGTCCCGCCCCGATGTCGGCACGCCTGCGACCAGACGCTGGAGAATCCAGTCGGACCCATGCGTCCGAGGAGAACGCGCGGAGCCTGGCATGCCGAGTACCCAACTCTCGCCAATTCGCGCCAGCAGGGTGAGATTGCCGGGATCGACGGGCATGCCGAAATGCGCGATCGATCCGCCGGCAGCTTCGACGGCCAGTGGAACCATGTCGCGCCGATCCGTGATGGCGGAGGCACCGAGAACAAGGACGATGTCGGCGCCGTCTGCGCACGCCGAGAGAAAGGCTTCGGCAAGGGCGGGAACCTCGTGCGCGACGCGCCGTTCGCCGAGAAAGCGGCAACCCAACCCCGCGACACGGGCCTTGGTTGCCTCCACCCCCTTTACGAGAACCTTTTCCGTCGTGCCGGGCAGCATGGTCTGAACCAGGGCGATGGACAGGCAGCGAAACGGCGCAACGCTGACGAGCGGGGCGGATGCAGCCGCGATCGCGGCACAGCGCTCGACCGATGCCGCGGGTGCCGCAAAGGGGATGACCTTGATCGTTGCCAGCATTTGACGGGGCGTCACCGGTGCCAGCGGGGCCACGGTCGCAATGGTGAGCGCTTCGTCGACCGTATTGAACGCATCGACGCGCTGCCGTTCGATAATGGCCAGGCCGGCCGTGTCTGCCGAAAGATTGACGCGCCCTGTGCCGGAGCGGCTGCGCGAGACATTGGGGCCGGCGGCAGCGGTTGCGAGGATATCCGCGGCGGCGTCCTCGCCGATGTCGTCGCTTCCCAGGCGGGCGACCACCACGGTTTCATAACCGGCGTCGGCCAGGGCCGTGCAATCGCCTTCGGAGAGGACGCGGCCTTTCTTGAATGTCTCGCGGCGCAGCCGGAGGCTATGGGCGAGGATCGTGCCGATTGCGGCGGCGACCGGCACGGGGCCGAAGATCACGCGGCCTTCTCCTGAGGCGCCGCGTGGAGATGCCGCGTGACCGAGGCCAGAATCGATACGGCAATCTCGGCAGGAGAAACAGCGCCGATGTCGAGGCCGACGGGCGCCTCGATCCGTCCGATCTCGGCCGGCGTCAAACCGGCTTCGCGCAGCCGGTCCACGCGCCTGGCATGCGTGCGGCGGCTGCCCAGCGCCCCGATATAGAAGGCTGAACTGCGCAATGCGACCGTCAAAGCCGGATCGTCGAGCTTGGGGTCATGGGTGAGGGTGACCACGGCGGTCCGCCGGTCCGGCGCGAGGCGGAGCATCGCGTCGTCGGGCCACTCATGGACCATTTCCACATCGGGAAAGCGCAGGTCCGTCGCGAAGGCGCGTCGCGGATCCACGATGGTGACGGCATAGCCGGCGATCGTGGCCATCGGCACCAATGCCTGGGCGATATGTACCGCGCCCACCACGATCATCCGGCGCGGCGGATTGAAGACATTGATGAAATAGCGCTTGCCGCCGATCTCGACGCGCCGTCCCCGGTCGTCGCGCCGTGCATCCTCCACGGCGGCGGCCAGTTCAGCGTCCAGTGTCAGGTCGCCGGTTGTCTCCGCGCCGACCAGCAACAGTTCCGCCCCGCTCTCGAACTCGGTCACGAGCGCCGTCGGCTGCTTGGCAGCCTTGGCATCCAGCAGGGCGCGGAGGATGACGGTACGCATGGCTCAGTCCACCTTCTCGACGAAGACATGCACGGTCCCGCCGCAGGCAAGTCCGACCTCCCAGGCCATTTCATCGCTGACGCCGAATTCCAGCACGCGGGTCTTGCCGTCGCGCATTGCCGCGCGCGCTTCCTGGATCACGGCACCTTCGATGCAGCCGCCGGACACGGAGCCGAGGAAATCGCCGTCTTCTGACACGACCAGCTGGCTGCCGACGGGACGCGGCGACGAGCCCCAGGTGTGGACAACGGTTGCCAGGGCGACACCCTTGCCGGTTTCGCGCCAGGCAGCGGCCTGCCGCAGCACCGTGTCCTGATCGGCGAAGACTGACTCGCTCATGCCGCATCCTCCATTCGGTCAAGGCCCCATTCCCGTCCTGGCCGGCCGCGCGGGCGTTCCTGTCCCAGGACCGTCGTGAGCTGCTCCAGGCTGGCGAGATTATGCACCGTCCGGAACTCGTCCACATAGGGAAGGATCGCGCGGATGCCGAGGGATTTCGGCTCGAAGCCGTCATAGCGCAACAGTGGGTTCAGCCAGATCAGCCGCCGGCAGGAACGGTGCAGACGATCCATCTCATCCGCGAGTCCGGTCCCGGCATCGCGGTCCAGACCGTCGGAGATGAGCAGGACGACAGCGCCCTGGGTCAGCACACGACGCGACCAGTCGCGGTTGAAGGTGTGGAGGCAAGTCCCGATGCGCGTGCCGCCGGACCAATCGGTGACCTGTTGCGCGATCTGTGCAAGGGCCAGGTCCACGTCGCGGTTCCGCATGTAGCGTGTGACGTTGGAGAGGCGTGTACCGAACAGGAATGTGTGAACGCGGTCGCGGTCGTTGGTTACGGCATGGAGGAAATGCAGGAGCATGCGCGAATAGCGTTCCATCGATCCGGAGATATCGCAGAGCACAACCAAGGGTGGATGGCGCGTGCGCTGCCTGCGGCGGTGCAGGGGGATGATTCCCCCGCCGCTGCGCAAGGCCGCGCGCAGGGTGGCCCGCATGTCCGCCCGTGCGCCGGCCGGGTCGGGCCGGAAACGGCGGGTCGGCACATCCATGATCGGCAGGCGCAGCCGCTGCATCGCTCGTTTCGCGGCGGCCATCTCATCCGCCGTCATTTTCTCGAAATCCTGTTCGCGCAGTACCTCCTCCTGGCTCCATGTGAGGGTGGCGTCGGCGGTGAGTTCCTCCTCGCGCCGTTCCGGCTCGGCGCCGTCGCGTCCGAGGTTCAGGGCATCTGCCAGACGCGGGGCCAGCTGTTCCTTCTCCGCCGTATCTTCCTCGGCCCGGAAGGTGGGCAGGACCAGGGACATCATGCGTTCGAGAAAGCGCGGATTGCGCCAGAAGACGTGGAAAGCCTGATCGAACAGTTCGCGCTGATCGCGCCGGTCCACAAAGACGGCATGCAGCGTCCAGTAGAAGTCGTCCCGGCGTTCGATTCCGGCTCTCTCCACGGCGTGAATGGCATCCAGCACGCGGCCAGGGCCGATGGGCAGGCCGGCCGACCGCAGGGCGCGCGCAAAATGCATGATATTCGCGGCAAGCCGGCCATTGCCGTCAGCAGAACGGGGGTAAGGGCTCGGAGCGCCGTCCATCTCAGCCCAACGTCACCTGCGACAGCTCGGACTGGACGTCGGCCAGGATGCGGCTCGCCTCGCTGCCGCGAATCTTTGCGATGTCGTCCTGATACTTCAGCAACGTGCCGAGCGTGTTGTTGATGATCTCCGGTTCAAGGGCCAGGCAGTCCAACTGGGTCAGTGCATGCGCCCAGTCGATGGTTTCGGCGACGCCCGGCTGCTTGAAGAGGTCGAGCTTTCGCAGACGCTGCACGAACTGGACGATCTGCGCGGAAAGCGCGGCCGGTACGCCGGGAGCCTTGACCTTCAAAATCTCGAATTCGCGCGCGGCGTCGGGATAGTCGACCCAATAGTAGAAACAGCGGCGCTTCAAGGCGTCGTGGATTTCCCGGGTGCGGTTCGAGGTGACGATGACGAT
>JBFWNZ010000012.1:0-24714 GCA_050250795.1 Alphaproteobacteria bacterium
CCCGCAACCGTTCGCAGTCGGAATCAGGCCGTCTGACCCGATTCCTCCATCATGGCGCGACCGCGCGGAATGCGCAGTTCGCGGACGAAATCCTGCATCGCTTGCGACGGTGCAGGGGACATCATGCTGACCACATAGGTCACGATGAAGCCCGCCGGAATGCCGAAGATGCCGGCCGAGATGTTGTTGATCCCGAACCAGGTTGGCATGCCGTAGTAGCGGGTGGCGATCAGATAGAAGAGCGTCACCCCGAAGCCGGCGATCATACCGGCCACGGCGCCTTCCTTCGTCGTCCGTGCCCACCAGACGCCCAGGATGAGCGCCGGGAAGAGGCCGGCCGCCGCCAGCGAGAAGGCCCAGGCAACGAGCGCCAGAATCGTTCCCGGTTTCGTGCCGGCCACGACCGCGGCCAATATGGCCACGAAGACCAGCAGGATTCGGGCGACGATCAGCCGCCGCTGGGTCGACGCCTTGGGATCGATCATCCGGTAGTAGACGTCGTGGCTGAGCGCGTTGGCGATCGCCAGCAGGAGCCCGTCCGCAGTGGACAAGGCGGCTGCCAGGCCGCCGGCCGCGACCAGGCCCGCGATCACATAGGGAAGTCCGGCGATCTCCGGCGTCGCGATGACGACGGTGTCGGAGTGGATCCAGAAGTTCTTGTGATCGAGGATGGCGACCCCGGCGGTGCGGCATGCATCCATCACCGCCTGCGGGTCGGTGGCGAACACATTGCAGAGCTTCACCAGTTCAAGCTTGCCGTAGATGAAAATCCACTTCGGCAAGGCTGCGATGCTGGCGGCCGAGGACAGGTCGGAGCCGAGGACATTATTGTAGACCTCGAACTTCGCGAAGGTCGCATAGGCCGGTGCCGTGAAGTACAGCAGGAAGATGAACAGCAGGGCCCAGCCGACCGACTTCCGCGCATCCCGCACGCTCGGCGTGGTGAAGAAGCGCATCAGAACGTGCGGCAGAGAGGCCGTGCCGACCATCAGGCACACGATCAGAGCGAAGAAGTTCATGGACTCCGTCAGGGTCTGCGGCGTCTGAATGAACGGCTTCGCCCCGGCCAGGGCCGGCTTCGTCTGTTCGAGAGCGCTGATCTGCTCGAGCACCTGACCATACATCAGTTCCGGAATCGGGATGCCGGTCATCTGCGTCGACAGGATGACGACGGGCACGAGATAGGCGACGATCAGCACGATGTACTGCGCCACCTGGGTCCAGGTGACCGCTCGCATGCCGCCCAGCATCGAGCAAAGCAGGATGCCGAGCAGGCCGACGAAGATCGCGATCTCGAACGAGATTCCCAGGAACCGGCTGGCGATGATGCCGGTGCCGGTCACCTGGCCGACGATATAGGTGAACGAGCAGCAGAACAGCACGATGATGCCGAAGAAGCGTGCCACGTTGCCGCCGTACCGGGCGCCCAGGAAGTCGGGAACCGTATAGGCGCCGAACTTGCGCAGATAGGGCGCGATCAGGACGGCGACCAGCACATAGCCCCCCGTCCATCCCAGGATAAACGACAGGTAGGAATAGCCCTGCGCGTAGACGCCGCCGGCCATGGCGATAAACGACGCGGCCGACATCCAGTCGGCGGCCGTCGCCATGCCGTTGTAGAAGGCCGGGACCCGCCGTCCCGCGACGTAGTATTCCGACACCTGCATCGTGCGCGAAATGATGCCGATGCCGGCATAGACGGCGATCGTGAAGAAGACGAACAGATAGCCGATCCAGACATTGGGCACGCCGACCTGCTCGAGGATCGCCAGAAGAATGACGAAACCGAGGAAGCCGCCCGTGTACATGCCGTAGATACGGCCGAGATTGCTGGTGAAATCGTTGTTCATGGCGTGATCCCCCTCAGTCCTCGGCCACGCCGCATTCCTCGTCGATCTGGTTCTGCTTGCTGGCGAACCAGAAGCAGAGGATGACGAAGACGATGAGCGATCCCTGGGCGGCGAAGTACCAGCCCATCGGGAATCCGAAGATTTTGATTTGGTTGAGAGAATCCACAAAGAAGTGGATCACGAAACTGAAGAACGCCCAGATGGCGAGCGTCGTCCACATGAGGGATTTCGTACGCCGCCAGTGTTCGTCGGCCTGTTCTTGCGTAACGCCTGAGTCTGCCATGATTTACCACCTCTTGTTGCAGTTTCCTCGTCAACACCCCAGAGGTTCTCCAGCGACTGCGCCGCCGGTTTCGCTCAAAGACTGCACGGGAAGGTTTTTTCGAAGTGGTGCACCCTGATCAGGGCACGTGGAGCACCCCTTGAAGCCCCTCCTCCCTACTCTCAGGACGGGATTTTGTTCTTTTGACCCGCCCCGTCGGCTCGTGACCGCTGTCTCAGCTGGCCTTCGGCCTTACCCCCGCCGTCCGAAGGACAACGCGACTTTCGAACGCAGTTCCAGGGTATATGATAAAGGTTAGAGGGCAAACGAAATCGCATATCGAGAAATCGCGATGGGACTGGGCATCCTCCGCCGCGTCTTTGCCAAGGCACCTCCGATCGGGGATGCCGAGGCGTTGCACAGCTTCCTGGCCGAAGGCGCCGCATTCATCTCGCAGAAATGTACGGTCGAGTACTGCCGCGCCCGTGCCGGCCTGATGTGGGATAAGCTGATGCTCGAGAAGGATTTTCTCGATGCCATGGAAGTTTGTCGCTGGGAGGCGCTGGCGGCCGTCTATGCCGATCTGGCCGTTTTGACCGAGGGTGTCCTGCGGCCCTGGCTGGACCGTCCGGAGCGTGCGCCGGACCTCGCGGATGCGTTGCTTCTGCTGGTGCGGCGCGGGCTGACATATTTCCCCGTTCCCCCACACCGCGCGGAACAGGGTTGGGAACCTGCTTTTAATGATTTGCGGTCGCGACTCGGCGAAGCGCAGATGGCGGCGCCGCGCCACCCGAAGGATATCGGGCATATCGCCGGCCCGATCCTGTTCCAGCATATGCCCATCCACACCAGCCTGCGGCGGCTGGATCGGGAGATGATCACCAATAGCGTCCGGCTTCAGATCGTGCGGCTGAACGAGGACATGCAGCGTCGGCTGATTCCGCGCGCGGCGCTCGACGACCTTCTGTCCTCTGTCGCGGCAGCCGACCGGGCGGTCTGACCGCCATGCGGATATCGACGCGCAGCGCCCTGTATGCCGGCATCGCGGCGATGGCCGTCATGACCTTGATCGCGGCGGGCTCCGAGGCGTTGTCCGCGTACGGCCTGGCGTCGGTACCGGTCTGGCACGGCATTCCGGCGGTCGCGGCGGCCTGCGTGCTGGGCGTGGTGCTGGCCGGCTGGATCGTCATCGTGGTCGTCGACGGTCTGTTCGACGACATCGAACGCCTGCGCGCCGCGGCGCTGACGGGCCGGCTGGGCGCCGGCTCGATCCCGGAGGTTCAATCCCCGGAATTGTCGAGAATGGCCGCCGCGCTGGCGGCGCGGTGCGGCGGCGCGGAAAGGGACGCCGATGCAAACCGCCTATCCGCCGTTCTGGCCGCCTTCGACGACCCGATCCTGTCGATCACCGATGCCGGTCAGATCAGCCTCATCAACGGTGCTGCCAAGACGCTGCTGGGCAAGGTCGCCCTTGGCGGCAGCCTGATGAGCGTGCTCGATCGGGCGACGGTCCTCGCCGTTCTCGGCTCGCCGGAAGGTCAGGGCTGGACGTTCGAGCATGCCGACGGCCGGCGGCTCCACGCGCGGTCCGTGCCCCTGCCCGAGGCGGGCGGGGCGGTGCTTCGATTCGCCAGCGAACAGGAGGAGCGCGGCGCCGGCGATCTCGAACACGACCTTCGGCTGCACGACCGCCCGCCATCGGACGGGTTTCACGACGACACGCCGCTGGACCGCCTGCCGGCGCTGGTTTTCGACAGCGAAACCACAGGACTGGACGTGCAGTCGGACCGCATCGTGGCATTGGGCGGAATCCGCCTGCATGGCGCACGCGGTTTTCCGGCGACCCGTTTCGAGGAACTGGTCCGTCCCGATATCCCGATTCCGCCGCGTTCCACCGCCATCCATGGCATCGGCGACGCCATGGTGCGGGACGCCCCGACGTTGCGGCAACTCTGGCCGCAGTTGCGGGCGCGATGGGACGGCGCCGTTCTGGTCGGTCACAACATCGGCTTCGACATCGCCGTCCTGCGTGCCGAGGCGCGGCGTGCCGCGCTCGACTGGAACGAGCCTCCCTATCTCTGCACCTTGCTGCTGGCGGCCGCGCTTTGGCCGGAACAGCAGGATCTGAATCTTGAGGCCCTGGCCGCGCGATTGTTGATCGACACGCATGGGCGCCACACCGCGCTCGGCGACGCGCTGGTCACGGCGGCAATATGGTCGGCGCTGATCCCGTTGCTTGCCGATGCGGGGGTTCGGACGCTTGCCGATGCCCGCGCGTTCGCGGAGCGGGCCGGATCGGTCCGGCGACTGCAACGCACCGCTGGATGGTAGGTGACGATGGCGCCCGATCCCCTGCAACGGCTGGACAGCTATCCATACCGCCACCGCGTGGC
The DNA here is from genome assembly GCA_050250795.1 of Alphaproteobacteria bacterium. GTDB lineage: Bacteria > Pseudomonadota > Alphaproteobacteria > UBA8366 > UBA8366 > JBFWNZ01. The sequence continues at coordinate 4,506 of JBFWNZ010000012.1, forward strand.
CGAGGCGATGAGCCGGCCGCTCGTGACGGCCGCCGAAGATGAGACCGTTGCCGCGGTGGCGCGCCGGATGGTCGAGCGATCCGTCAGTTCGGTCGTCGTTCTCGATCGCGCCGGCCGGCCCCACGGCATCGCGACGGAGCGCGATATCCTTCGCTTCTTTGCGGCGCAAGATCGTCCCGACGCGTCGCCCGTGCGCGATGTGATGTCCGCACCCGTCGCGGTCGTCGACGCCGGCGCCTTTGTCTATGTCGCGCTTGGCCGGATGGGACGGCTCGGCATCCGTCATCTGGTCGCGGTCGATACCGATGGCCGGGCCGTCGGCATGATCACGGGGCGGGCCCTGCTGGCGTTGCGATCCGCGGATACCGTGCAGATCGGCGACCGCATCGCGGCAGCATCGACGGTGGCGGAACTGGGTGCGGCGCGTGCCGAACTGCCCTCGCTGTGCCGTCGGCTGCTGGCGGAGGCCGTATCCGCAGTCGATATCGCGGCCGTGATCTCGGGTGTGTACGTGGACATCACGGCGCGTGCGGCGGCATTGGTCGAAGCGGAACTGGCAGACGATCCCGGCTTCGGCCCGGCGCCCGCATCCTGGTGCCTGCTGATGCTGGGGTCCGGCGGACGCGGCGAGAGCATGCTGGCCCCGGATCAGGACAACGCGATCCTGCATTCCGGCAACACGGGCGACGATCCCTGGTATGCGGAGGCGGGCCGGCGCATCGCCGACCGTCTGAACGCGGCCGGCATCCCCTATTGCAAGGGGGGTGTCATGGCGATGAATGCCGCCTGGCGCGGTGGCCTGACGGATTGGGAAGCCCGGCTGCGCGATTGGTCCCGCACGGCGGAGCCGGATGCGCTTCTCGCCGTCGATATCTTTTACGACTTCGCGCCCGTGTTCGGCGATGCCGCTCTGGCGCGGAGGTTGCGCAGCTTTGCCACCGGGATCGCCGCCGACTCGCCCGAGTTCCTGCGACGGCTCGGGCTTGCTCTCCAAAGCCAGAAGCCGCCGCTGGGGCTGTTCGGACAGTTCGTGAAGCGCGATGGCAGGATCGACCTCAAGATGGGCGGCCTGCTGCCGCTCGTGGCCGGCGCGAGGCTGCTGGCGCTGCGGCATCGCATTGCGGCGACCGACACTGGCGGGCGCCTGTCGGCGCTGCGGCATGTCGCGGCCGGCGAGGACGAGCGGGAATCCCTTGCGGATGCCCAGGAACTGCTGATGCGGGCGGTGCTGGAACAGCAACTCGCCGATCTTGAGCGGGGCGTAGCGCCGTCGAGCAAGGTCGATCCGGCGCGCTGGTCCCGGCGGCGGGCGACCGCGATGAAGGCGGCGCTGCGGGCGGTCGGCGGCCTGCGCGTTCTCGTCGCCGATGCGCTTTCGGCGTCGGCGGCTCCGGCGCGCGATTGAAAGCGCGGCATCGATAGGCTAGAACCCGCCGCATCTCCGACCTTCCTTTGCCGATCAGTCCCTCAGGAGGCCACCGCCTTGGCGAGCTATCAGTACGTCTATGTCATGAAGGGTCTGTCCAAGACCTATCCTGGCGGCCGCGAGGTCATGAAGGACGTGACCCTGGCCTTCCTGCCGGGCGCCAAGATCGGCGTGCTGGGCTACAACGGCGCGGGCAAGAGCACGCTGCTCCGCATCATGGCCGGCGTCGATACGGAGTTCCTGGGCGAAGCCTGGGCGGCCGAAGGCGCGCGGGTCGGGCTGCTGTCGCAGGAGCCCCAGCTCAACCCGGACAAGACCGTCGCCGAGAATGTCATGGAGGGGCTGGGTCCGATCAAGGCGGTGGTCGACGAGTTCAACGACGTCAGCATGAAGCTCGGCGAGGTCGAAGACGCCGACGAGATGACGCGCCTGATCGAGCGGCAGTCCGAGTTGCAGGAACAGATCGATGCGGCGGACGCCTGGGACCTCGACCGCACGGTCGAGATCGCGATGGATGCGCTGCGCTGCCCCCCGGGCGATGCGCAGGTGACCACGCTGTCGGGCGGCGAGCGCCGGCGGGTCGCGCTATGCCGCCTGCTGCTGCAGAAGCCCGACCTGCTGCTGCTCGACGAACCGACCAACCATCTGGACGCCGAAACCGTCGCCTGGCTGGAACGGCATCTGCGCGAATACGCCGGAACCGTGGTCATGGTGACCCATGACCGCTACTTCCTGGACAACGTCACGGGCTGGATTCTCGAACTCGACCGTGGCCGGGGTGTGCCGTATGAGGGCAACTACTCCGCCTGGCTGGAACAGAAGCAGAAGCGGCTGGAACACGAGGCGAAGAGCGAGGCGGCCCGCCTGCGCACCCTGTCGGAGGAACGGGAGTGGATTCAGTCGAGCCCCAGGGCGCGGCAGGCCAAGTCCAAGGCGCGCATCACCGCCTATGAGAATTTGCTCGCCGAAAGCCAGAACCGGGCGCCCGACAACGCACAGATCATCATTCCGCCGGGCCCGCGGCTGGGCGACCTCGTGGTCGAGGCGAACGACCTGCGCAAGGGGTTCGGCGACCACCTGTTGATCGAGGACCTGTCCTTCAAGCTGCCGCCCGGCGGTATCGTCGGCATTATCGGTCCGAACGGCGCCGGCAAGACGACTTTGATGCGAATGATCACCGGCACGGAAACGCCCGATGCCGGGTCGCTGCGTCTGGGCGACACCGTTCGCCTCGGTTTCGTCGATCAGTCGCGCGATTCGCTCAACGCGAACGCGACGGTCTGGGAGGAGATCAGCCAGGGCGAGACGGATATCGACCTGGGCAAGCGCAAGATGCCCAGCCGGGCCTATGTCGGCGCCTTCAACTTCCGAGGGGCGGACCAGCAGAAGAAGGTCGGGGTGCTGTCGGGCGGCGAACGGAACCGGGTGCATCTGGCGAAGCTGCTGCGCTCCGGTTCCAACGTCCTGCTGCTGGACGAACCGACCAACGATCTGGACGTGGATACGCTGCGCGCGCTTGAAGACGCGCTTCTCGACTTCGCGGGCTGCGTGCTCGTGACCAGCCATGACCGCTGGTTTCTGGACCGGATCGCGACGCATATCGTGGCCTTCGAGGGCGACAGCCAGGTCGTCTGGTTCGAAGGGAACTATGCGGATTACGAGATGGACCGCCGCCGCCGGCTCGGAACCGAAGCCGACCAGCCGCACCGGATCAAGTACAAGCCATTGACCCGGTAGGGTCCGCTCGGGATCAGTTGGCGGGGCTGCTTGCGCGGGTCAGCAGGCTTGCCGTCTTCTTGCGGAGTTCCGCGTTCAGCGCCTGCACCTTGCCGCCATTGTTGGTGATGAAGGTGCTGAAATCGTCGCGTTGGGCGATGATCATGCTCACGCCCTCGATCTTGACGTCGAGAATCTTGAAGCTGTCCTGAACCGGGCGCACCTGGAAGTCCACGCGCAGCGGCGGCTGGCCGCCTCCACGCATCACTTCGGTCACGACCTGGAGATCGCCCCGCTTGGTCTCCAGATCGACGACGCGCCGGACCTGGAAGGTCTCGCCGGAATAGTTTCGGAACTGCGAGGCATACAGCGAGACGATGTAATCCTCGAACAGGCCGACGAATTCGGTGACCTCTGCGTCGCTGGCCCGGCGAAGATGCGGCCCCAGGACGAATTTCGCGATGGGCTCGATCGCGAAGCCCTCACGCAGCAACTCGCGGAATCGCAGTTCCTGGTCCTTCAGCTGCGCGTCCTTGTCCGTCAGCAGCTTGATGGCCTTGTCGCCAAGATCGGAAACGAACTTTCCGGCATCCGGGGCGGCATAGGGCGCAGCCGGTGCGACCAGCGTCAGCCCCATCGCAACGACAAGGGCCAATGCAATCCGACGGGACAGCATCATGCTCGGTACTCTCTCCCAACCAGGGGAATTACTGCAACGCGGTCGTCTGCGCGGTGATCATGTCCTTGCCGTCGAAATCCATCGTGATTTCGGGGATCGGAACAGCTTCGCCGCCTTCGCCGTTGCGGATTTCGTCGCGCCGCTTCTGGAGATACAGGCTCCGCAACGTCGCATAGAAGTCGAGCGACGTCTTCTCCAGCTCTTCCAGCTGCGTGAGGTAGCGCGACCGCTTGTCGAGCGCCGTGGCGCCCTGCTTGCCGATCGATTCGGCAAGGCTCATGTCGTACATGTAACCCAGCGGACTGAAGACCGCTTCGACGCCGATACCGATGCCGTCGCGGATGGTCGATGGCCCGAGCAGCGGCAGAACAAGGTAGGGATTGTCGTTCGTCCAGCCCCACACGGCCATCGTCTGGCCGAAATCCTCATCATGCGCCGGGACGCCCATGCTGCCGGCCGCATCGATGATGCCGCCGGCGCCCATGACCAGATTCACGACGGTTCGCGAGACCGTATAGCCAGCGCGGTCGAACTCGCCCTGCAGCAGTTCGTTGCCGAGCACCAGCGGCGTCGCGAGCGTGGTCAGGAACGCGTTGACCATGCCCCGGATGAACTCCGGCACGACGTCCTCATAAACCTTGGCCGCAGGCTTCAGCAAATTGCGGTCGATGACCTGATTGAACTCGAAGATGTCGCGGTTGAACGACTCGTGCGGATCGTCCACACCATCCAAAGGAGCGGCGGCCTGTTGCGCCATGGCTGCACCCGACATGCCGAGGCACATCGCCAAGGCCAGTCCCGTCGCCTTCATCCCCGTCCTGCCGTTCCGTGTCCGCACTGTCGTTCCACCCTTCCGAAATCCGCCCCCCGATGGGGTTTCCGTCCGGTTGTGCACTGCCCCTTGCCGACCCAGTCGACCGTTCGCTTCTTAGCGCCAGTTTCCAGGCTCCGCAAGGATGCACCCTGCGCACACGGTATCAACGCTTAGCATAGGCCTTTCAGGAAGGCCACAAGGACCATCCGGGCCGATGCGGGATGTGCCGCATGTGTTGCATTAATATCTCGTTTCCAACGATCTAGGCAGGGCGGCTAACGTTCGTCGGCTTGCCGCCAACGGAATATTGCATAAAGATATCTTTATGTGTTTATGTGTGTGCCGAGATGGCGGGCTGCCGCAATGGCGCGGTCTGACGCCAGGCGAGAATCCGCAATGGATGAGCTTCTGCATGGTCTCAGGGCGGCGGGCGAACCGACACGGTTGCGCCTGCTGGCGCTATGCGCCCACGGCGAATTGACCGTCAGCGAGATCACACAGATTCTGGGTCAAAGCCAGCCTCGCGTCTCGCGCCATCTGAAGCTTCTGGTCGAGGCCGGGTTGCTGGAACGGTTCCGGGAAGGCACATGGGCTTTCTACCGACTCGCCGAGCGGGGCAATTGCGCCGATCTGGCACGGACGCTGATCGACCTTATTCCAGGGGACGATCCGCCGGTGGCGTTGGATCTGGAGCGCCTTGAGTCGGTGAAGCAGGCGCGGGCCGAACGGGCCGCCGCCTATTTCAAGCGGATTGCACCCGAATGGGACCGCATCCGCTCGCTGCATGTCGATGAGGGCGAGGTCGAGTCCGCATTGCTGCGTCTGCTGCCGCCGGGCAAGGTCCGCGAACTGCTGGATATCGGCACGGGGACCGGGCGGATTCTCCGCTTGTTCGGACCGCATGTCGATCGGGCGGTCGGCATCGACATGTCGCGAGACATGCTTGCCTTCGCCCGTGCCAATCTGGAAGCGGCCGGCATCGCGAATTGTCAGGTTCGGCACGGCGACATGCATCAGCTGCCGTTGCCGAATGCGTCGTTCGATGCGGTGACGGTGCATCTCGTTATGCATTATGACGAGGCGCCTGCCGAGGCGGTGACGGAGGCGGCGCGCGTGCTGCGGCCGGGCGGCCGGATCGTCATCGTGGATTTCGCGCCGCACCAGGAAGAACATCTGCGCGACGAGCACGCCCATCGCTGGCTGGGCTTCGGCGACGAGACGGTGGCCGCTTGGTTCCGTGCTGCTGGACTGCTACCGGAAACACCCCTGCATATGGCAGGCGACCCGTTGACCGTATGTCTCTGGCCGGCTTCGAAGCCCCTGGAGGGGACGGCCAGGACCAGGCCCCCGGGCCGCCGATCCAAGGAGGAATCCAGATGACGACCGCTGCGGTCAGTTTCGAGTTCTTTCCCCCGCATGACGAGGCGAGCGAGGGGCGTCTCTGGACCGTCATCCAGAAGCTGGCGCCGCTGGCGCCCCGCTTCGTCTCGGTGACTTACGGTGCAGGGGGATCGACCCGCAGCCGCACCGACAGGATCGTCCGCCGCATTCGCACGGAGACGGCGCTGACGCCGGCCGCCCATATCACGTGCGTCGGGGCGACGCGGACCGAGGTCGACGATCTGATCCGGTCCTGGCTGGGGGATGGGATCGACCACATCGTGGCCTTGCGCGGCGATCCGCCGAAGGGCGCCACGTCTTATGCGCCGCACCCGCAAGGCTACGAGAATGCCGCGGATCTGGTGCGCGGCGTGACGCGGCTGGGCCGGCTGGATATCTCCGTTGCCGGATACCCGGAGAAGCATCCCGATTCGCCCGATCTGGCCGCCGACATGGACAATTTGAAGGCCAAGGTCGATGCCGGCGCCGTGCGGATCATCACCCAGTTCTTCTTCGACAACGCGGTGTTCCTGCGCTTTCGCGATCGCGTGGCGCGGGCCGGCATCGACGTGCCCGTCGTGCCGGGAATTCTGCCGATCACCAATTTTGCCAAGGTGCTGGAGTTCAGTGCGAAATGTGCGACCAGCGTGCCGGACAGCGTGGCGCGGCAGTTCGAAGGGCTGGATGCCGATCCGGAGACGCGGCAGCTGGTCGCCGTAATCGCTGCGGTGGAGCAATGCGAGGCGTTGCGGCGCGAAGGCGTGGACGCGTTCCATTTCTATACGCTGAACCGGGCCGAACTCACCTATGCCATCTGCTGGCGGCTCGGATTGCGGCCTGCGATGCGGGCCGTCGCCTAGTTCTGCGCCACCCGATCCTTCCTTTTGACGAGCCGGAAAGACAGCCGTGACCGATATCGAGACGACCGCCCAACTCCAGGCGCTGATGGCCGAGCGTATCCTCGTGATCGACGGCGCCATGGGCACGATGATCCAGACGCACCGGCTGGAGGAAGCCGATTTCCGCGGCGACCGCTTCGCCGACCATGCGCATGATCTCAAGGGCAACAACGACCTGCTCAGCCTCACGCGGCCGGAGATCATCCGCGACATCCATCTCGCCTACTATCGGGCCGGTGCGGACATCGCGGAGACCAACACCTTCAACTCCACCTGGGTGGCCCAGGCCGATTACGGCATGGAGCATCTGGTCTACGAGCTGAACCATGCCGGCGCGCGCCTGGCCCGCGAGGCGGCGGACATGGCGCGGGCGGAAACGCCGGGGCGGCCGCTGTTCGTCGCGGGCGTGCTCGGGCCCACCAACCGCACGGCCTCGCTGTCGCCGGACGTCAACGACCCCGGCTTCCGCAACATCTCCTTCGACCAGCTCGTCGGCGCCTATGAGGAGGCCATCGAGGGGCTGCTCGACGGCGGCTCGGACGTGATCCTGATCGAGACGGTCTTCGACACGCTCAACGCCAAGGCCGCGATCTATGCCGTCGAGCGCTATGGCGAGCGGCATGGCCGCCGCATCCCGGTAATGCTGTCCGGCACGATCACCGACGCTTCGGGACGCACCTTGTCCGGGCAGACGCCGGAGGCCTTCTGGTATTCGCTGGCGCATGCGCGGCCGATCAGCGTGGGCTTCAACTGCGCGCTGGGGGCCGAGGAACTTCGCCCGCATCTGCAATCGCTGTCGCGGGTCGCCGGGGTGCCGGTCAGCGTGCATCCGAACGCGGGGCTGCCGAACGCCTTCGGCGGCTATGACGACACGCCGGAATACATGGCCGAGCAGATCAACGAGTTCGCGCGCAGCGGCCTGGTCAACATGGTCGGCGGCTGCTGCGGCACCACCCCCGCGCATATCCGCGCCATCGCCGACGCGGTGGCCGGCCTGCCGCCGCGGCAGGTGCCGGAGCTTGAGCCGACGCTGCGTCTCTCCGGCCTGGAGCCGCTGTCCTTCGGCGGCGTCACCGGCTTCGTCAATGTCGGCGAGCGGACCAACGTCGCCGGCTCGATCCGGTTCAAGAAGCTGGTGATGAACGGCGAGTTCGACGCGGCGCTGGAAGTCGCGCGCCAGCAGGTGGAGAACGGGGCCCAGATCATCGACGTCAACATGGACGACGCGATGTTGGAGTCCGAGGTCGCGATGGAGCGTTTCCTGAAGCTCGTCGCCGCCGAGCCGGACATCGCGCGCGTGCCGGTGATGGTCGATTCCTCGCGCTGGTCGGTGATCGAGACGGGCCTGAAATGCATCCAGGGCAAAGGCGTCGTGAACTCGATCAGCCTCAAGGAGGGCGAGGAGGCCTTCATCGCCCAGGCCCGTGAGGTCCTGCGGTTCGGCGCCGCCGTGGTGGTGATGGCCTTCGACGAGAAGGGGCAGGCCGATAGTTACAACCGGATGGTCGAAATCTGCACCCGAAGCTATCGCATCCTGACCGAGGCGGTGGGCTTCCCGGCGCAGGACATCATCTTCGACCCGAATATCTTCCCGGTCGCCACCGGCATCGACGAGCACCGGAACTTCTCGGTCGACTACATCCGCGCGACCCAGGCGATCAAGCAGTCGCTGCCCTATGCGCGCATCTCCGGCGGCGTGTCGAACATGTCCTTCTCGTTCCGCGGCAACGACGCGGTGCGCGAGGCGATGCATTCGGTGTTCCTGTATCACGCCATCGCGGCGGGGATGGATATGGGCATCGTCAATGCCGGCCAGCTGGCGGTGTACGCGGACATCCCGGCAGAGCTGCGCGAGCGGGTCGAGGACGTGGTGCTGAACCGCCGCGAGGATGCGACCGAACGGCTGCTGGAGATGGCCGAGACCGTTCGCGGCGACGGCAAGAAGCGCGAGCGCGATCTCGGCTGGCGCAACCAGCCGGTCGCGAAGCGGCTGGAGCATGCGCTGGTCAACGGCATCACCGATTTCATCGAGCAGGATACCGAGGAGGCGCGGCAGACCGTGACGCGGACCCTGGACGTGATCGAGGGCCCGCTGATGGACGGCATGAACGTCGTGGGCGACCTGTTCGGGTCGGGGCAGATGTTCCTGCCGCAGGTGGTGAAGAGCGCCCGTGTGATGAAGCAGGCCGTGGCCTATCTGCTGCCCTTCCTGGAGCAGGAGAAGGACGGGGTGCAGCAGACCAAGGGCCGCATCCTGATGGCGACCGTGAAGGGCGACGTCCACGACATCGGCAAGAACATCGTGGGCGTGGTCCTGCAGTGCAACAATTACGAGGTGATCGACCTCGGCGTGATGGTGCCCTACGCGAAGATTCTCGAAGTGGCGAAGGAGCAGGCGGTGGACATCATCGGCCTGTCCGGGCTGATCACGCCCTCGTTGGAGGAGATGGTGACGGTCGCGAAGGAGATGGACCGCACGGGCTTCGCCATCCCGCTGCTGATCGGGGGCGCCACCACCTCCAAGGTCCACACCGCGGTCAAGATCGCCCCAGCCTATAAGGGGCCGACGGTTCATGTCGTCGATGCCTCGCGCGCCGTCGGCGTGGCGTCCAGCCTGCTCAGCACCGGTTTGCGCGGCGATTTCATCGCCAAGGTCGCCGACGACTACACAGAGCTTCGCGCCGCCCATGCCGGCCGCGAGCAGGCGACCAAGCAGAGCACGGTCGTGGAGGCGCGGGCCAACGCGCTCGCCATCGACTGGAATGCCGAGCCGCCCGCGCCGGCGCCGCGCGATCCCGGGGTCCGGAGCCTGTCGGATTACCCGCTGTCCGATCTCGTGGACCGCATCGACTGGACGCCCTTCTTCCGGACCTGGGAACTGGCCGGAACCTTCCCGCGTATCCTGGAGGATCCGACGGTCGGCGAGGTGGCACGAAACCTCTATGACGACGCCCGGCGCATGCTCGACCGCATCGTCGCGGAGCAATGGCTTTCGGCAAGCGCCGTGCTGGGACTGTTCCCTGCGGCGCGGATCGGCGACGATGTCGAACTCTACACCGGCGCATCGCGCGACCGTCCCCTGGCGACGGTTCATTTCCTGCGCCAGCAGATGGCCAAGACGGCGGATCGCCCGAACTTCTGCCTCGCCGATTTCGTGGCACCGAAGGGCGGCATGCCCGACCATATGGGCGCTTTCGTCGTCACCGCCGGGATCGGGATCGAAGAGCATCTGGCGCGGTTCCAGAAGCAGCATGACGACTACAACGACATCCTGCTGAAGGCGCTTGCGGACCGGCTGGCCGAAGCGTTCGCCGAGCGCCTGCATGAGCGGGTCCGCCGCGAGTTCTGGGGCTATGCGCCGGACGAGAACCTCGGCAACGACGAGCTGATTGCGGAAAAGTATCAGGGTATCCGCCCGGCGCCCGGCTATCCGGCCTGCCCGGACCATTCGGAGAAGCGCATCCTGTTCGACCTGCTGGATGCGGAGCGAAGGGCCGGCGTCACGCTGACCGACAGCTTTGCGATGCTGCCCACGGCAGCGGTCTCAGGCTTCTATTTCAGCCATCCGCGGTCGCGTTATTTCGGGCTCGGGCGCATCGGCCGCGACCAGGTCGCCGACTATGCCGTGCGCCGGGGCGTGCCGGTGGAGCAGGCGGAGCGCTGGCTGGCGCACAACCTGATCTACGAGCGCTGACCGCCGCTATTCGGCGCCGTGCATGCTGGTGGCGCTGACGAAACGCTGCGTCTCGCCGTCGATGTTCCGGCCGCGCCGGCCGCGCGGGGTATGGATGTAGAGCTGGCGGGGGTTCACGCGCGCCTGCGCGGGCGGCTGCAAGCCGATCTTGTAGCGGACCGGCTTGTCGTGGTCGGCCAGCAGCAGGTCGGGGTTGTAGACGCTGTCGAACTTCCAGAGCATCCGGATGAAGTTGGTCTGTCCGCGCATCAGGTGCCGCGCCGCCATGCCGGAGGCCCGCAGCAGCGTGTTCAGGCCCAGATGTTTCTTGTTCAGCACCCGTTGCGTCTCGACCAGTTCGCGATAGAACTCGGCCAGCGGCAGCTTGGTCGGCAGCACGCAGTGCTGGATGTCGAACAGGCGATAGTCCCGCGAGGTCAGCTTGCGGGCCTCGGTCAGCCAGCTTTCCGTGCCGGGATAAGGCGTGTTGACGCTGATGTTCACGATTTCCGGCACTTCCATGCACCATTGCCGGACGACCGCGAAGCGGTCGCGGTCCCAGCTGGGGTCGGCGATGATGTTGATCGCGACCTGGATACCGAGCGACCGGGCGAATTCCAACGCCTCGAAATTGGTGCCCAGCGGCACCCGCTTGCGGAAGCGCTGGAGGCCTTCCTCGTCGATGGCTTCCAGCCCCAGGAACATGTACTGCATGCCCAGGTCGCGCCACAGGCGGAACACCTCCTTGTTGCGCAGCAGGACGTCGCCCCGGGTCTCCAGGTAGTACTGCTTCCTGATGCCGCGCCGGGCGATGCCCTCGCCGATGGCCATCCCGTGCTGGGACTGGATGAAGGCGACGTCGTCGACGATGAAGATGCCCGGCTCCTGGATGCCGGCCAGTTCCTCGATGGCCACCTCGGTCGATTTCACCCGATAGCTGCGGCCGTAGAAGGTCCAGGCGCTGCAGAAGGAGCAGTCCCAGGGGCAGCCGCGTGAGAACTCGATCGATGCGGCGGGGTCGAGCGCGCCGATGAAGTATTTCCGGCGATGGCGCAGCAGGTCCCGGGCCGGCATCAGGTCGTCGAGCGATTCGACGAAGGCCGGTCGCGGGCCGCGTCCATCCGGCCCGACCACGCCGGGGACGTCGTAGATGGCGGACGTATCGTCCTGGGCCGCTTCCAGCAGCGCCACGACCGACGCCTCGCCCTCGCCGGTCAGGATGCAGTCGATGGCACCCTCCGCATGGACCAGCACTTCCTCCGCGGTAAAGGAGATGCTGTGCCCGCCGACAAAGAAGAACACGTCCGGCAGCGCTGTACGCGTCGCCTTGGCGAGATCGATGATCTCCGGGACATTCGCAAGGTAGTTGCAGGAGAAGGCGACGACGTCCGGCCGCCAAGTCGCGACGGCATCGAGATAGGCTTGTTGCGACTCCACCTGCATATCGAGAAGGCGGACCTCATGTCCGGCGCGCCGGACGGCCTCGGCAATGAGTTCCAGGCCCAGCGGCTCCAGCCGCAGGAATATCCGGGTGTACATCAGCGGGCCGGGATGAACGGCAAGGACTTTCACGGATGCGTCTCCCCTTCGCGGGCGGCGGTCCCGATGACCGCCGTTGCGACGCACCCGTCAGGCCGGCAGAAGCCTCCGATAGAGATCGGCCGGCAGGGCCGGTTTTGCGGCGACTTCGAGCGCAGCGGCCACATGCGCCGGCTGCTTCGCGCCGACCAGCGCCGTCGCCGTCTCGGGGACCCCGCGAGCGAACTGCAGCGCCCGCTGGACATCCGTCGCGAAGCCGTCGCCCAGTGCCTTTGCCAGGGCCGGCTTGAGGGCCGGCAACCGGCCGGCTGCGACCGGACGGCTGAAAGCCACGGCGAGTCCGAGCCGCTGCGCCGCGGCGACGGCCGGGACGAGGCTGCCGTCGATGGGTTGCGTCTTACGGATCAACGCTTCGGGGCTGCCAAGGTTGCATGGCATCTGCACGAATCCGAAATGATCCTCCCTGCCGCCGGCGGCTTGGCGTGCCGCCGCCTTGGCGGCCGCCAGATCGATGTGTCCCGGCGTGCCGGGCGGAACGCGCAGGCCGTTCCAGGTCGCGAGGCCGTAATGGCCGATGACGCCTTGCGCGACCGCGTTTTCCAGCGCGCCGAAGGCGATCTCCAGACGCGTCCGGAACCCGTCCGTGCCGAGTGCCGTCGCGTGATGCTCGGGGTTGTGCAGGTAATAGACGTCGATCTTCTCCAGGCCGAGATTGCGGCGGCTCCGCTCGATCTGGTCGGCGAGATAGGCGGGATGCAGGCAGTTGCAGCCTTCGGCAAGGTCGGACTCGGCAATGCCGTCGCGACCGACATAGGTCGTGCGAAACCATTGCGCGCCGCCGGGATCGGGCAGATAGCCGCCTTTGGTGCAGACGACGAGTTCCTCGCGCGTGGCGGTACCCGATGCGAGGGCCGCGGCGATCCCGGTGCCGGCGCTGCGTTCGCCGCGCTGGTGGCGATAATTGATGGCCGTGTCGATCACATTGACGCCGCCGCCGATCATGGTTCGCACCGCTTCGGCCACCAAGGCGTCGGTGGCCGCATCCGGGTTGCCCAGATAGGTCCCGATGCCGATGGAGGACAGCGAGAGGCCGTTCACGATCCGGAAATGGCCTTTGCCGGTGTGTCCGGCATGCCGTGCGGCATAGGCTGCGGTCGCCGCGGCGGTGGCCGATCCGGCGATCATGCCGGCTGTCCCGCCTGCGTCAGCCGGCGATAGATGGGCAGGCCGATCAACGGCATCAGGTAGATCGGAAGCTGCGCCATGGCGGTGTAGAACAGGAAGTCCGGTCCCAATGCGGTGCCCGCGATGGCGACCATCAGGGCCATGTTGCGGCTGCCGCTGGCCAGCCCCATCGCATACGCGGCAGATCGGCCCATCCACCAGAAGGCGGCAACGCCCGTCAGGTTCAGCGCGAGGTTCAGCGCGAAGGCGCAGACGGCATACAGCAGCGCCGTCTGGGGCTCTGCGATCACGCGCGCCAGGGCGCCGTTCATCAGGCCGAGCACGAACACGATCATCGTCAGGACCATGACGCCGTCGATCTTGGGGGCATGATGCTGGATGCGTTCGGCGGGCACCGCCGCTCGCACCGCGCCCGCAATCACGAAGGGCACCGCGATGAACAGCGCGACCCGGGCATAGAAGCTGCCGAGATCGACGGCGATATCGAGATCGAGCATCCACAGCAGCATCGGCCCGCAGGTCAGCGGCAGCAGCAGCGTGGTGGCGACGATGACGAAGACGGTCAGCGGCGTGTCGAGACCGAGCATCTGCGAGAAGGCGGCCGCGGCGGCAATGGGCGGCACACCGGCGTTGACGACTAGGGCGACGACGAGGGCGGCCGGCAGCGAGGCCGTGCCGAATCCGGTGACCGCCCAGACCGCCAGCGGCGAAAGCACCAGCAGCCAGGCGGCGGCGACCGCGGCCAGCACCGGGCGGCGGCAATAGGTCGCCAGCGCGCTCCAGTTCAGTCGGATCAGTGCAATGGCCAGCATGGCCAGCACGCTGGGCTCCAGCAGGGGACGGGCCGTGCGCGAGATCGCCGGCACGGCGAACCCGATCACCATCGCCGTCACCAGCAAGGGCATGCCGTTGCGGGCAATGCGCGGAAGCAGGCCGCTCATCCGTGCTTTCCCCGGCGACCGGCTTGCCTCGGCCGCGCGCAGACGCTTACCGTATTGTGGATGGACATTCCGACCCCCCTCGAATTGCACCGTGCGGCCGTCCTGCCCGAGTGGATCGACTACAACGGGCATATGAACGTCGCTTATTACGTGCTGGCTTTCGACCATGCGACGGATGCTTTTCTCGACTATATCGGCTTGGATGCGGCCCACAAGGCGCGCCATGCCTGTTCGACCTTCGTCGTCGACATGAATGTGACGTACCGGCGCGAAGTGGTCGAAGGGGACGCGTTGTTGTTCCGGACCCGGCTGCTCGATTTCGATTCGAAGCGGATGCTGACCTATCACGAGATGCACCACGCCGCTTCGGGGTATCTCGCCGCGACGAACGAGATTTTGCAGGTCCATGTCGATATGGAAACGCGGCGGGTCTCTCCCATCGCGCCTTCGGTATTGGGCCGCCTTGAGGCTTTGCACCAGGCGCATCGGACCTTGCCGCCGCCGGACAATGCCGGGCGGGTCATCCGCCTGCGCCGGACGTCCGGTTCAGGCTGATCGGAACCCGGCAGGCGCTTGCCTTCCCGTGCAAGGCGGCGTCTTATAACCTTGATGGGGAGCGGGAGGGGGCGCCCGTCCGGCATCGTGAGGGTCGGCGTCGCAGGGGGATATGGTGGAGTACGCGGAGAACCGCGAAGAGGCTGAAGCATTTGCCCGCACAGCTCTCGGGATGATGGCGAAGCACGACGTTCCGCCAACGCCGAGAAATTTCATGATCTGGTACACCTATGCCAGCGGGGCCAATCCGGATCTCAAGGCGGCGATCGATACCTTGGTCGCAAAGCGCGGGGCGTTCGACGCCGGCCAGAGCGAGACGCTGTATGAGCGCTATTTCGGATTCGCGGAAGAGAGCGAAGCCGTCGAGGCGGCCGGGAACGATATCCAGCAGTCGATTCGCGAAGTCATGGACATGCTGCACTCGGCAACGGACGGGGCGCAGAACTATGGCCAGAATCTGGAGCGCAACGTCCGGGCGCTGAACGAGAACAGTTCGATGCAGGACCTGCAGCGGGTTGTTGCGTCGGTGGTGGCGGAAACCAGGGGAATGGTTGCGCAGAACCGGCGTCTCGAATCGGAACTCAAGAAATCCTCGACGGAACTGGAGGGGCTCCGGCAGCGGCTGGAGGATGTCCGCAAGGAGTCCATGACGGACGGCCTGACCGGCATCGCGAACCGCAAGCATTTCGACCTGACGCTCCGCAAGGTGGCGACCGCTGCGGACGCAGGCGGATCGCTGTGCCTCATCTTGACGGATATCGACCATTTCAAGCGGTTCAACGACACCTACGGGCATCAGACCGGCGACATCGTTCTCAAGTTGGTTGCGAAGACCCTGACCCAGAACATCAAGGGTCGGGACACCGCAGCGCGGTATGGCGGGGAGGAGTTCGCGGTCATCCTGCCGGATACCGAACTCGCCGATGCCAGGGTCGTCGCGGAACAGATCCGGCAGTCCGTAGCCTCGAAGAGGCTGCGCAAGAAGCAGACCGGCGAGGATCTGGGGAACATCACCCTGTCCTTGGGGGTGGCGAAATACCGTCCTGGCGAATCGCTGACCCAACTCATCCAGCGCGCCGACGAAGGGCTGTATTTCGGCAAGGCGCATGGCCGCAATCAGGTCGTTCTGGAAACCCAGCTTGCCGATCACGCGGCGGAATGATCCCGGGTTCCGGCTGATCGTTGGCCGTGGACCGGCCGCCGCGCGCGCATCGAGCCGGTGATGGCCAGGCCCGCCACGCAGACCGACAGGCCGATCCGTCGCGATGCGGTCGATCGGATGCTGCGTCTGCTCGGCCGGGCGGTCCGGCGCCATCGGATCGTATTATTCTGTCTCGCCGTCATCATCGGGCTGCTGGCCGGCGTCGCATCCATCGGGTTCCGCGAGGGCATCCGGATGACCCAGGCTACGGCGTTCGGTTTCGTCGGCCAGCCGTCAGGCGCCGATTGGCCGTCCCTGGCGTGGTGGCAGGTTTTGACGATCACAACGCTGGGCGGGCTGATCGTCGGACTGTTCGTGCGCTACGTCATGCCAAGCCGGCGCCCTCTGGGCGTCGCCGATGTCATCGAGGCCTCGGCGCTCAAGGACGGTCGGATGCGGTTTCGCGCGGGGCTGGCGGCGGCGGCGGCCAGTGCGGTTTCCCTGGGGATAGGCGGTTCCGTCGGGCGCGAAGGGCCGGTGGTGCATCTGGGCGCGACGCTCGGCGCGGTCATCGGGCGGCATCTGCGCCTCGGCCCCGGCCTGTCGCGGACCTTGCTCGGCTGCGGCGTCGCTTCGGCGGTGGCCGCCTCCTTCAACGCGCCGATTGCGGGTGTGTTCTTCGCGCTGGAGGTGGTGGTCGGTCACTACGGCCTCAGCGCATTTGCCCCCGTCGTGATCGCATCGGTCGCGGGTACGGCCGTCAGCCGCGTCTATTTCGGGGATTTTCCCGCCTTCATCATCGCCGAATACGGCCTTGCCTCCTTTTACGAGTTTCCCGCTTTCGGGTTGCTGGGCATCGCCAGTGCGGCGGCCGCGATCGTCTTCATCCGCTCGGTCGCTGTGGTGGAGCGCGTATCCCGTTCCCTGCCGGGCCCGGTTTGGCTGCGGCCGATGGCCGGCGGCCTGGGAATCGGTCTTATCGGCCTCGCGTTTCCGGAAGTGCTCGGCGTTGGCTATGAGGCGACCGACCAGGCATTGCAGCAGCATTTCGGCTTCTGGCTTCTGGTCGCCCTGGTTGTCGCCAAGACGGCCGCGACGGCTGTAAGTCTGGGAAGCGGTCTCTCCGGCGGCGTTTTCTCGCCGGCGCTGTTCATCGGCGCGATGCTGGGCGGGGCTTTCGGCACGCTCGCCACATGGGCTGTGCCGGAACTCTCGTCGGGGCACGGAGCCTATGCCATCGTCGGCATGGGGGCGGTGGCTGGCGCGGTGCTGGGGGCGCCGATCTCGACGATCCTGATCGTCTTCGAGATGACCGGAGATTACACGCTGACCCTGGGCGTGATGATTGCGACGACGATCGCCTCGATGCTGACCCAGAGTCTGTTCGGACATTCCTTCTTCACATGGCAGCTTGCCCAGAGGGGGTTGAGTCCCGACACCGCGCGGGACATGCGTGCGCTGCGCACGGTGGGGGTCAGGCGGCTGGCGCAGCCGGACGATGCAACCCTTCCGCCGGATGCGTCGCTGCCGGCGGTGCGGGCCATGCTGCGCCAAGCGTCCCATCGCGAGATATTCCTGGTCGATGGCAACGGCATTCTCTGCGGCGTCATTGCGATTGCCGATCTGGGCGAGGCGGCGTTCGACGCATCGAAGGATTCGGAATGTCTCGCCATCGATGTCGCACGCCGCGATCCCCCCGTGCTGTCGCTCGCGGAAGACCTGGTCGATGCGATGGAAGTTCTGGACTCCGCGACGGACGAACGGGTCGCGGTGGTCGAAGACCGCCGCACGATGCGGATGATGGGAGTGGTGAAGCATCGCGATGTTCTGTCCGCTTATCGCGATGCCATCGCCGCCTTGCGGCGCGAGGAACGCGGGGAACAGTAGCGGATTGGACCCGCGTCAGTCGCTGCGGCGCGGCCGCAGCCACCCATAGCGGTCGATGCTGTCGACCGTGACCTGATGCAGATTTCCATCGAGGGAGAGAAGGGTCAGCGGCACCTTCACGCCCGGCTGTCCCAGGGCCCAGAGCTTGCGATAGAAATCCGCCAGGCCCGTTACCTTCTGGCCGGCCACGGCGAGGACGAGTTCGTCCTCCACGATCCCCGCCTTGGCGGCGGGGCCGTCCTTTGCCAGCCGCTGCACGAACAGCCGGCCGCGCATTTCGTCCGTGTACAGGCCCAGCCAGGGGTGGTTCGGGCCGGACCGCCGGCCTTGCAGCATATCGGCCAGGATCGGCTTCACCGCGTTGATGGGGATGAACAGGTTGCCGGGGCTGTATTGCTCGTCGCTGACGGCGTTCTCGACGATCAGCGACCCCACGCCGATCAACTGCCCCTCGGCGTTCAGCAGGGCCGCGCCGGCAAAGGTGGGAATGGGCGGAACCGTGAAGATGCCTTGTTCCAGCAGATACTCCCAGTAGCCGGCGAAGGTCCGGCGCGAGACGACGCGTACCGGCAGCGTCGCCTGCGCACCGCCATGACTTGCGGACAATGCGACCTGGGCCGGGCGCAGCATGTCGGAATCGCCCATGCGCAGCGGCTTTCCGGCAAGCGGCGCGATGGCACGCACCAGCCCGAATCCGGTGTTGTGGTCATAGGCGACCAGCTTGGCCGGTACGGTCTTGCCGTCCGAGCCGGTGAGGCGGATTTCATCGGATTCGACGACGACATAGCCGATGGTCAGCACATGTCCGTCGGAATCGATCAAGGCGCCATACCCTTCGCGCTCGGTCCCCAGGGTCTGCGCCGTGCGGGCATCGTCGGCGGTGCGGCTGCTGACCTTCACGATCCCGCTCAGCAGTTCCGTCGCCGTTTGGGTCCAGGACGGCGCCGCCGGAAGCATGGTCCCCAAGGCCAGCACGACGGCGGCTAACCAAGCGCGCCGCAAGGGCCTTCGAATGGCGTCGGTGCCGATGCGTTGCGTCATCTGCGCAAGCTCCCCACATGCCCGCGGGAATGGTAACGCCTTTCGGCCGGCGGGGCATATGCGTACACCGGAAATTGATGGCGCGGGTGCGAACGGGACTGGCCGAGAGCCCATGATATAATTGCCGGATGCCCGATCCTTTCGACGACGATCCGCTGAATGCCTTGGAACCGCAGGCGTTTACCCCCGCACCGGGCGGCGCTGCCGCGCGCGCCATGGCCGCGATTCGGCCCAGCCCGTATCTGGACTCTCTGAACGAGTCCCAGCGTATGGCGGTCGAAGCCCTGGACGGGCCGGTACTTGTGCTGGCGGGGGCGGGAACCGGCAAGACCCGCGTGCTGACCACGCGCCTCGCGCATCTGCTGCATTCGGGGCGCGCGCGCTCGTATCAGGTGCTGGCCGTGACCTTCACCAACAAGGCGGCCCGCGAGATGCGCGACCGGGTGGCCGATCTGGTCGGCGGTGCGACCGACGGGCTGTGGCTGGGCACATTCCATGCGCTGTCCGCCCGGATCCTGCGCCGGCATGCCGAACTGATCGGCCTCAAATCCAACTTCACCATCCTGGATACCGACGACCAGATTCGCCTGCTCAAGCAGGTGATGGAGGTCGAAGGGATCGACCAGCAGCGCTGGCCGGCCCGCATGCTGATCGGCACGATCCAGCGCTGGAAGGACAAGGGGCTGACGCCGGACAAGGTCACGCCGGCGGAAGCGGGCGACTTCGTGAACGGCCGGGCGGTCGCGCTTTATCGGGATTATCAGGCGCGTCTCGCGACGCTCAACGCGGCGGATTTCGGCGACCTGCTTCTTCACTGCCTGACGCTGTTCACGTCGAATCCCGATGTGCTGAAGCAGTACCAGTCGCTGTTCCGCTACATCCTGGTCGATGAGTATCAGGACACCAACATCGCGCAATATCTCTGGCTGCGTCTGCTGGCGCAGGCGCACCGCAACATCTGCTGCGTTGGCGACGACGACCAGTCGATCTATGGCTGGCGCGGTGCCGAGATCGGCAACATCCTGAAATTCGAGAAGGATTTTCCCGGCGCCCACGTGATCCGGCTGGAGCGTAATTACCGCTCGACGCCGAATATCCTCGGTGCGGCCTCGGGGCTGATCGCCCACAATCAGGGCCGTCTGGGCAAGACCTTGTGGACCGATGCGCCAAAGGGCGATCCGGTCCGCGTGCGCGGCGTCTGGGACGGCGAGGAGGAAGCGCGCGTCATCGGCGAGGAGATCGAGGCCCTGCATCGCAAGGGGCATCGGCTGAACGAGATCGCGATCCTGGTCCGTGCCGGGTTCCAGACCCGCGAATTCGAAGAACGCTTTCT
>JBFWNZ010000013.1:0-23673 GCA_050250795.1 Alphaproteobacteria bacterium
GGTCGCGCTGAACGCCGCGATCGAGGAATTGACCAAGCCGCTGACCACCGAGGCCCTGATCGACAAGCTGACCAAGGCCGGCGTTCCCTGCGGCCCGATCTACACCATCGACAAGGTGTTCGCCGACCCTCAGGTCAAGCATCTCGGCATGGCGCAGCGGGTACACTCCGACTGGATGGGCGACATGGATTGCGTCCGCCAGCCGATCTCGCTGTCGCGCACACCCAGCCATATCGTCAAGGCGACGCCCAAGAAAGGCGAAAGCACCGACGAGATCATGGCGTCGCTCGGCTATTCGGCCGACGACATCGCCGCGCTGCGCAAGCGCGATGTGATCTGAGGAGTACGACGCATGACCGCGCTGGCAGACGGAAAGCTGATCGCCGAAAAGGACGGGGCCATCGGCTGGATCACCTTCAACAACCCCGCCAAGCACAACGCCGTGTCGCTGGAGATGTGGGAGGGCGTGGACGCGTCGCTCGCCGATTTCCTGGCCGATGATGCGATCCGGGTGATCGTCCTGAAAGGGGCAGGGGACAAGGCCTTCGTGGCCGGCGCCGACATTTCGAAATTCGAGAACGAGCGGTCCAACGAAGCCACGGTGGCCCGCTATTCCCAGGCGGTGGAGCGCGCCTATGACGCGATCCACCAATGCCCGAAACCGACCATCGCCATGATCCGCGGCTACTGCATCGGCGGCGGACTGGGCATTGCGCTCTGCTGCGACCTGCGGATCGCCGCCGGGAATGCGATCTTTGGCATTCCCGCGGCCAAGCTCGGCCTCGGCTACGGCTACAGCAACCTGCGCAAGCTGGTGGACGTCGTAGGTCCGGCAACGGCAAAGGAAATTTTCTATACCGCACGCCGCTTCAATGCCGAGGAGGCCCTGGGCATGCGGCTGGTGAACCGGATCGTGCCCGACGGCGAACTCGAAGACTTCGTGCGCGGCTATGCGGACCGCATCGCCGAAAATGCACCCCTGACCGTCCAATCCGTCAATCTCATCGTCAACGAGATCGTCAAGGATCCGGCCGCTCGCGATATGGCGAAGTGCGACCGCCTGACGGCCGACTGCTTCGCCAGCGAAGATTATGTGGAAGGCCGGCGGGCATTCATGGAGAAACGCAAACCCGCCTTCATCGGTCGCTAGAGACCGCAATATCCTTTAGGCCGGCGGCGGCTTTCATCCGTCTCCGGCAGATTCATCCGACTGCGCGGTCTGTCCTGGGGAGAAATGCTGCCGCGAGTTCACCTCGCGGGGCTTACCACGACGGGACGGCGGAACTCGGCTGAAATCGTCAGTCGGCTGCGACGAGATCGACGGCCTTCTGCCCCTTCGGTTCGTCACGAACCTCGAAGTTCAGGCGCTGCCCTTCGTTCAAGGCGGTCATTCCCGCGCGCTGGACGGCGGAAATATGAACGAAAACGTCCTTCCCCCCACCATCCGGAGCGATGAACCCATAGCCTTTGGTGGCATTGAACCATTTGACGGTTCCGATAGGCATTTAACGAGCCCTCTTACCTGTTCGGCGCATGCGCGGTCCCTTACCGTGCACTTCAGCGTTCCCCCGCCATCACCCACGCGCCCCAGGGCTCTCGGAAACCCAATCCGTTCCCCAGCCGACGCATCGCAGCGAGGCTGGACAAAGATGCTACCGGCTGTCCGGACGAACTCAAGAAAAATCGCGCTGAATACCGCGGGTAATCGCGCGTTTGCAAGCCATGAACCGCCATACCCCGGTGCCACAGCTTGACCCCTTCGCCCAATGCAATACGCTCACCTTGCCCGCAGGGCCTCTGTACCGCGACAGCGGCCCTCACCATTCATCGCAACCGTCAGCTCGATGCCGATCCCCGGCATCGGCCCTGTGGGAGGACCATTTTCATGGCGCAGATCGCGCTCAGCGTCGAATTTCTGATCAAGCAGGACCGCGTCGAGGACTTCAAAGCCCTGATGACGAAGCATGCGGCGAAGACCTTGCGCGAGGAACCGGGACGATGCCTGCGCTTCGACATCATGGTGCCGAAGACCGAGATCAACTGCGTTTTCCTGTACGAACTCTACGCCGACGAAAAGGCATTCCAGGACCACCTGAACGGCCCCATCGTCGCGGCAACGCGTGCCGCATATGCGGAAATGCTGATCGACCGCCGGCTCGTGATCTGCGAACGGCTTCTGTCGGAATAACCCATGCCAATGCCGGCGGGGACAACCCGCCGGCATCTCGCGCTTCGGCGCTTTTCTTTTATCTTTCCATTCCCTAGGGTCTAGCCTTCTCGCGCATCTCCCGCGCGGCCTCCGGCGGCCCCCATGATCGAACTCTGGATTGTTATCTCGCTCTTCGCTGCGGTCATGCAGACGATCCGCAGCACACTGCAGAAGCACCTGACCGGGGGCCTCAGCACCAATGCGGTGACGTTGGTGCGCTTCCTGTTCGGGATGCCCTTCGCGGTCGTCTACCTGATCGTGCTGAACCAGGGCTTCGCGACGCCCATCCCCGAGACGCATGCCAAATTCTACCTCTACGCCGTTCTTGGCGGCATCTCGCAGATCGCCGCGACATGGCTGCTCATCCGGCTGTTCTCCTATCGGAACTTCGCCGTCGGAACCACATACTCGAAGACCGAGACGCTCCAAACCGCCGTGTTCACCGCGGTTTTGCTGCAGGAGATGATGGCCTTCACCGGGCTTCTCGCCGTGCTGGTGGGGATGGCGGGCGTGATTCTGATCTCCGTCGTCCGAACCCGCACGGGCACCCGCAGCCTGCTGGCAGGGCTCACCGACAAAGCCGCGCTGCTCGGCATCGCCTCCGGCGGCTTCTTCGCCATGGCCGCCGTCGCGATCCGGGCGGCCGGCTGGTCGCTGCCCTCGGGCGACGTGTTCACCCGCGCCGCCCTGACCCTGGTGGCCGTGACCGCCGCGGAAAGCCTGATCCTCGGCGGCTATATGCTGGTCCGGGAGCCGCAGGAGCTGCGCAAGATATTTCTCGCTTGGCGTATTCCCGTGATCGTCGGCCTGACCAGCATCCTCGGCTCCATCGGCTGGTTCACCGCCATGACCATGCAGAACCCCGCGCTGGTCAAGACGGTCGGCCAGATCGAGATCGTCTTCACGGTCCTGATCTCCTATCTGGTCTTCAAGGAACGCTCGACCCTGCTTGAACTGCTCGGCATGGCGCTGATCGTCGGCAGCATCCTGATCCTGCTGCTCGACTGATCCGCCTCACGATGCGTCCGGCGTCTCCGGCTTGCTGCGGATTTCCGGCCAGACCAGGAAGGTGACGAGCAGCAGCACCATACCGATGGAGGCATTGAGCGTCAGCGCATCGGCCGCGCCCAGATGGTTGGCGAGGAAGCCGAGCAGCAGCACCCCGAACGGGCCGGAGCCGATGAACATCGTGACCAAGCCCATGGCGCGGGACCGCATCTCCGGCGTGGCCGACCGGAAGGCGATAGCGCTCTGCATCGAGGCATAGCCGGCGAAGCCGAATCCCCCGGTCGTCAGCAGCGCGATCGAGAGCCCGTAGATCGGCGACAGCGAGAACAGCAGCACGCCGGAGCAGAACAGCACGCCGCCATAGAAGAACAGGTAATTGTACTGCGTGGTGCGGGCATAGACCGACACCCACATCGCGCCGAGAAACGAGCCCAGCCCCTCGGCCGAGAACATCAGCCCGATGGCGAAGGCGCTGAGCAGCAGCTCCTCGCGGCCGATGGCCGGCACCATCGAGCTGTAGGAGAAGGCGAACATATTGACGATGACCGTCACGAACAGCACGCCCAGCAGCAGCCGGTTCGTCCGGGCATACTGAAAGCCTTCGATCAGGTTGCGCAGCACCGACTGCGGCTTCTGCTCCGCCTCCGATTTCCGGGGGCGCACGTAATGGACCCGCAGGACCAGCAGGATACTGACCAGATAGGCCGCAAAACCCAGCAGATAGGCGCCCTGAAGGCCGACCGTCTGATACATCAGACCGCCGATCAGAGGACCGAGGCCGCGGGTCGAATTGTTGGTCATGGAATCGAGCGCCATAGCCGGCCCGATGCGTTCGGTTCCGGCGAACTCTCCCAGCATGGTGCGCCGGATCGCATGCTCACCGGACAGGTAGACACCGGAGATGAAGGCGCCGAGCCCGATCTGCCAGAGCGCCAGATGGCCTGTCCAGGCGGACAGCGATAGCAGCCCCAGCACGACGGTGGTCGTGCTCAGCCCCGCCAGCAGCAGATGCCGGCGGTCGAAGCGGTCGGCGACCGCCCCGACGACCGCGCCGAACAGGGCGAAGGGAAGCTGCCGCAGGAACATCATCAGCGCGACCAGCAGCGGCGAGCCGGTCAGGTCGAAGACATAGATGCCGATGGCCAGCACTTCGAGCCAGCGCATCGTGTTTACAAGGCCGCCGACAAGCCAGATTTTACGGAATCCGGGATGCCGCAGCAGCTGGACCGGCGTCGCTGCCATCGGAATGGAGCGAGACGGCTTAGAGATTGTGCAGGTTTGCGATCAGCTCGATGCTCGGCTTTGCCAGCCCGCGCTCGACCCGTTTCACCACATCGACCAGCGCCGCGTTCGCCGGCGTCTGCCGGCCGAGAGCAGCAGCCTTTTCAACGACGAAACCATTGATCTGGTCGATCTCCGTCCGCCGGCCCTTGCGCATATCCTGACCCATCGAGGGGCGTTGCTCGTCGCCGCGGCGCTTCACGCCTTCGGCGATCTCGTGCTCCACACGCTGCATCGCGGCGGCATCGCCCTCGGCCGCTGCGGCCCAGTCGTCCGCCGGCAGATGCAGGATATCCTCGATCACATAGCCATTCGCCTGTCCGGTACGGATCGCCTCGCCGCCGATCCGGATCGAAAAGCGGCGCGTGATTTCATTGGAATCGCGCTCGTTGCCGCTCATGCCCGTACAGGCCGACAACCCGTTGCGCATGGCGTTGACCACCAGCTTGGACCAACGCTCGCCCCACAGGTTGCTTGTCACCTTGGCGCTGTCGGCCGCGCGCAGCATGTCGGCCAGTTCCTCGACCCGCTTGGTCGTGCGGCCATGCGGCTCGCCGAGCCGGAAAACGGTGTGCTTGTCGCCGCCCAGGGGCACGTTGCGCTGAATATGCCCCGGTTCGGTCAGCTCTGCCGCGATCAGGGAGGCGATGCAGCCGACCGTGCGGCCCCAACCGACGATGGACGCAATGCGCTCTTCGTTGATGCAGTTCTGCAGCGAACAGATGAAGCCGTCCGGCGCCAGATACTGGGACAGCAGCATCGTCGCCCAGGCGGTATCATAGGATTTCGTCGAGACGATGCCGATATCGATCGGCGCTTCCTTGGAAATCTGCTGCACCTCGGTGATGTGCAGCGCCTTCATCGGCACGGTGAAGCGCTCTTCCGGCGACAGTCCCGAGAGTTCAAGCCCGGTCCGGCGCATATATTCCACATGCTCCGGCCAGGGATCGATCACGGTCACGTCGTGCCCCGCACGGGTCATATGCCCCGCCACATAGCCACCGACCGCTCCGGCCCCGATCAGGACGACGCGCTTGCCCATCTGCGTTTCCCCATATGCGTTTTTGTCGCTGTTCCTGCCGTTATAGCCCGCGCTCCGCACCCATGCCAGCGCAGCGCGAGGCGCACGCAAACTTTCCATCTGCCACCTTGGATTGTCCGCACCGGAACTCCCGCGCAACGAGATGCCTGTCAGGTTTACGAATCTCACGGGGTCAGGGTCTCAGAGCAAAGCTGTCCGCCGAGTTCGACAAACAGGCCTCACGCTGTTGACGGATGTTTACGTTTCCGCGCTAGACTGCCGGCCATGTCCGATCTTCCCATTCCCGTCTCCGCAGTCGACACCGTCGGCCATTGGTTCAACCGCCCGGAATGCGTGCTCGCCACCGCCGGGGGCGACATCTTCGTCTCGCACTGGCAGGGCGGGGTCAGCCATCTGCTGCCGACCAGCGAGATTCGCCATTACATCGCCATAGGGGCGGGCGAGGGGGCGAGCCCGCCCATCGCCACCAACGGCTTCGCCATCACGCCGGAAGGCGATTTCCTGCTCGCCAACCTGCATCCGGACGGCGGCGGGGTGTGGCGGCTGTCGGTGACCGGCGAGGCGACACCCGTTCTGACCGAGGTCGACGGCCTGGTGCTGCCGCCCACGAATTTCGTTTCCATCGACCGGGCTGGACGCATCTGGGCGACCGTCAGCACGCTGCACAAGCCCCGCGCCCAGGCCTATCGGCCGAATGTCGCGGACGGCTTCGTCGTCATGATGGACAAGCGCGGTGCGCGGATCGTCGCCGACGGTCTCGGTTACACCAACGAGGCGGTGGTCGATCCCAGCGGCGAATGGCTCTACGTCAACGAGACCATGGGGCGGCGCACCTCGCGCCTCCGCATCCGTGCCGATGGCAGCCTGGGCCCGCGCGAAACCGTCGCCGAGTATCCCGCGGGCACCTGGCCGGACGGCATCGCCTTCGACGAGGAAGGCGGCGTCTGGATGGCCAGCGTGATCTCGAACCGGCTGATCCGCGTCGACCGCGACGGCCGCCAGACGACGATCATTGAGGATGCCGACGCGGAATGGGTCGATACGGTCGAGCGTGCCTTCCAGGCGGGCGAGATGACGCCCGAGCACCTGCATGACACCGGCCGCGCCCGGCTCAAGGACATTGCGTCCATCGCCTTCGGCGGGCCGGACCGCCGGACCGGCTATATGGGCAACCTGCTGGAGGACCGCATCTATACCTTCCGCAGCCCCTATGCCGGCGTCGAGCCGCCGCACTGGCACTGGTGGAACCGCTAGATGCGGCTGACGCTCGATCCGGTTTCGACCCTGCCCGAGGACGCGGCACAGGCCACGCTTGTCGGACGGGTCTGGCGCCCGGACCTCTCCGGTCCCTCCGTGATCGCGATCCGCGACGGGCGCGCCTTCGATATTTCCGACGCGACGGCCACGACGGCCGATCTGCTGAACGCTCCCGATCCGGTCCGGATCGCGCGCGACGCCTCCGGTGACGATCTGGGGCCGGTCGCCGCGCTGATCGCGAACAGCGGACTGGATGCCCGCGACCCAGCCGCGCCCTGGCTTCTGGCACCCTGCGACCTGCAGGCGGTGAAGGCCTGCGGCGTCACCTTCGCCGCAAGCCTGCTGGAACGCGTGATCGAGGAACAGGCGAAGGGCGACGCCTCCGCCGCCGACGCCATCCGCCAGCGCATCGGCAACGAGATCGGAACCGATCTGGGCGCCATCGTGCCGGGCTCCGAGGCGGCGATGCGCCTCAAGGAGGCGCTGATCGCCCGCAATGCCTGGTCGCAGTATCTTGAGGTCGGCATCGGCCCCGACGCGGAAGTGTTCACCAAGGCCCAGCCCATGTCCTCGGTCGGCACCGGCGCGGAGGTCGGCATCCATCCGCAATCCGTCTGGAACAATCCCGAGCCCGAGGTCGTGCTGGCCCTGTCGGCCGACGGCCGTATCGTCGGAGCCTCGCTGGGCAACGATGTGAACCTGCGCGATGTCGAAGGCCGCAGCGCCCTGCTGCTGGGCAAGGCCAAGGACAACAACGCCTCCTGCGCAATCGGCCCCTTCATCCGTCTGATCGACGAGCGCTACACGCTCGACGATCTGCGCGCGACGCAGGTCGGCCTGCGCGTCGAAGGCGACGACCAGTTCGTGCTCGAAGGGTCCAGTTCGCTCGCGCTCATCAGCCGCGACATCGCCGACCTCGCGGCCCAGACCATCGGCGCGAACCACCAATATCCCGACGGCGCCATGCTGTTCACCGGCACCATGTTCGCGCCGGTAAAGGATCGCGGCGCGGCGGGCAAGGGCTTCACCCACAGCGTCGGCGACATCGTCACCGTCGCGTCGCCGCGGCTGGGCGCGCTCGTCAACCGCGTGACGACGAGCGACCGTGCGG
This sequence comes from Alphaproteobacteria bacterium, assembly GCA_050250795.1. Taxonomy (GTDB): domain Bacteria; phylum Pseudomonadota; class Alphaproteobacteria; order UBA8366; family UBA8366; genus JBFWNZ01. The sequence continues at coordinate 7,909 of JBFWNZ010000013.1, forward strand.
AACCCTGGGTCTACGGCACCGGCGCATTGATGCGGAATCTGGCGGGCAGGGGGCTGCTGTAATCGAGGGAGGAACGAAAACATGACGGCAACCAATGGCCGCATGGCGACGCCCGCAGAGGCGCTGGACGAAATCCTGGATGCCGTCGGCAGGCCGCTGACCGGAGAGGACCGGCCGGCGATCCGTGACGGTGCCCCGATCCTGCCGACGAATTTTCTGCCTGAAGTGGCGGGCACCGCCTCGGTCGCCGCAGTGGGCGTCGCGGCAGCCGATCTCTGGCAGCTTCGCACCGGGCGCCGCCAGTCGGTCTCGACCAGCCGGCTCGCCGGTGCCGCTGCCGTCTCGGCCGTCGACTACCTTCAGCTCGACAGCGGTGCGCCGCCCGCGCTCTGGGATCCGGTCTCGGGCTTCTATCGCACCCGCGACGACCGCTGGGTCCAGTTCCATTGCAACTATCCCCATCACCGCGCTGGCGTGGTCAGGCGGCTCGGCTGTTCGGACGACAAGGAATCGGTCACGCGCGCCGCGGCCCAATGGACCGCGCAGGACCTTGAGGACGCGATGGCCGAAGCCGGCATGTGCTGCTCGTTCGTGCGCCGGCGCGAAGAATGGGCCGCGCATTCCCATGCGCAGGCTCTCGCCAAGCTGCCGATGATCGAGGTCATCCGCATCGGCGACGGCGATCCCCAGCCGCTGCCGGTGGGGCCGCGCCCCTTGTCGGGGATCAAGGTCGTCGATGTGACCCGCGTGCTGGCCGGTCCCACCTGCGGCCGCACGCTGGGCGAGCACGGCGCAGATGTCATGCGGATCAGCGGACCCGACCTGCCATTTGTCCAGACCCTGGTCATGGACACCGGGCACGGCAAGCTGGCGGCGGAGATCGACCTGAAAAGCGCCGAGGGGCGGGCGACCATGCTGAATCTGGTTCGCGGCGCCGATGTGTTTTCACAGGGATACCGGCCCTCCGCGCTGGCTGCGCTCGGCCTCGCACCGGAAGAGCTGGCCAAGGTGCGTCCCGGAATCGTCTGCATGTCGCTCTGTGCCTACAGCCATGCCGGTCCGTGGTCGGAACGGCGGGGCTTCGACACGCTGGTGCAGTCGGCCAGCGGTATCGCCTGGGAAAACGGCGACGGAACGCGGCCGAAGCATATCCCAGGCAATCCGCTCGATTATTGCAGCGGCTATCTGGGTGCCTTCGGTGTCATGCTGGCCCTGTCACGGCGCGCGCAAGAGGGCGGAAGCTGGCTTGTTCGCGTCTCTCTCGCACAGACCGGGCGCTGGATCGACCGCCTGGGCCGGGTTCAGGGCGAGGACCGGCGCTCGGCCCAGCCCCTGCCTCGGTCGGCGCTGGCTGCACTCATCCGGGAGAACGATTCGGCATTCGGGCGGCTCAGCAGCGTCGGACCGGCGGTCGAGCTGTCGGAAACGCCGCCCCATTGGTCGCGGCCCGTGGTGGCCCTGGGCACCCATCCGCCCGTCTGGCCGAACTGAAAGAACCGCCCCGGCGCCGGGGGCAAACGGACGCCGGGGCGAAGTCGCGCGATCTCGGGCTACTCGGCCGCTGCTGCCGCAGGCTGGCCGGCCAGTTCCGTCGTGCCCGGCAGGCGCGCGACGGCAAACACGATGATGGCCGACAGCACGGCCATGGTCAGGAAGACCGACACGAACCCCCAATGATGGTGCTGCCAGGCGATCAAGGGGATCGCCGTGGAACTGATCCCGAAGCCGATGAACAGGCGGACCGAATAGGCCCGGCTGCGCCACTGGCTCTTGGTCACGCGCGCGATCAAGGCGTCGTTGATCGGAATCTGTCCGAAGACCAGCAGCATGAAGCCCAGCGCGACCAGCAGCGCCGGCACGCCGAACAGATACATCATCACGGCGAACAATGGCGGCTGCAGCCCCGCCACGACCAGGAACACCGTCCGGATCGAATGCCGGTCGATCAGGTATCCGACGACCAGTTGGGCGAAGGCCGCCAGCGTGAACACCACGAAGGCCCACCAGCCCACCTGCGTCGGGTTGGCCGCGAAATCGCCCAGCCTCTCGTCGAAAATCTTCGGCAGCGAGAAGGTCGTCATCTGAAAGATCAGGCTGCCCAGGGCGGTCGTGACCAGGATCACGGCAAAGATGCGCTTCAGCACGGCCGGATCGACCTCCACCGTACCGGCAGCCGCCTTGCGCGCCGCCGCGCCGCTCGCGATCTCGGCTGCGGCCTGCGCGCGACCCGACCAGAGAAAGGCCGCATAAGCGATGCCGGTCAGAATGGCGAAGCCGCCCGGCAGGAAGAAGGCGGCCCGCCAGCCGAAATGCTCCACCATGAAGCCGCCGATCAGGGCCGCGCTGGCGACGCCCAGATTGCCCCAGACGCCGTTGATCGCCAGCGCCATGCCGGTCTTTTCCCGGCCATGCACCACCATGGCGATACCGACCGGGTGATAGATCGCCGCGAACAGACCCAGCAGCAGCAGGGCGGCCATCAGCTCCCATTTGTTCGTGGTGAAGCCGGCCAGGATCGAGGACAGCCCGATCCCGATGAAGAACAGGATCATCATGCCCGGCCGGCTCCATTTATCCGCCAGCCAGCCGGCCGGAATGGCGCCCAGGCCGAAGGCGACGAAGCAGGGGGTCGCGTATGGGATCAGGGCGTCCCAGGTCGTCCCCCATTCCGCCGCCAGGCCAAGGGCCGCAACTGTCGCGATGATCAGGACGAACAGATGGTCCAGGAAATGCCCCATGTTCAGGAAGAAAAAGTCGATGCGCTCGCGCATGGCGTCGGCCTCCGGCTGATTGGAACATGCAGTCTGCCCGATCGGTCTTTGGCCGGCTTGCGCGGCTTTGCCAGACTATGGCTTGTTTCGGACAGGCATGGCTGCCTTGTGCCTTGCCCGTAGCGACCCCGCAGAGAGCCTGCTACTTTCCGCCCCCGATGGACATGACAGCCGCCACCTCCGCGGATGTGGCTTCCGGCCGCCTGTTCCATCGCCGCCGGGCCGGCCTATCATGCCGGCCAAGTCCGAATTCCCACGCACCGCGGCCGCGCGGTGCCCGCCCGAGAGACATCAAGGAGACCGCGATGAGCGACCGTTACGAGAAGTACAAGCGCACCTTCAACATCGACTATCCGGCCGAGCGGGTTCTGCGGCTTACCATCAGCACCAACAAGATGAACACGCTGGATGAGAGCGGCCATAGCGACATGGCCTATATCTGGCGCGACATCGACCTCGATAAGGACGTGAGTGCGGTCATCCTGACGGGCGCGGGCAAGACCTTCTCGGCCGGCGGCGACTTCGACATGGAAGAGCGCATGATGACCAACCCGGACAAGCTGCCCTACGCTTGGAAGGAAGCGCGCGACCTCGTCTACAACGTCATGGATTGCGGCAAGCCCGTGATTTCGGCGATCAACGGCGTTGCCGTCGGCGCCGGCCTCTCGGCCGCCCTTCTCGCCGACGTCTCCATCGTCGGCAAGTCGGCGCGCATCATCGACGGGCACACGCGCCTCGGCGTCGCCGCCGGCGACCACTCCGTGATCTGCTGGCCGCTGCTCTGCGGCATGGCACGCGCCAAGAAGCTGCTGCTGCTCTGCGACACGATCATGGGCGAAGAGGCGGCGGAGATCGGCCTCGTCTCCATGTGCGTCGACGACGACAAGCTGGAGGAGACTGCGCTCACGATTGCAAAGCGTCTCGTCGCCGGCCCGCCGAACGCGATCCGCTTCACCAAGGCCATGCTGAACCACTGGTACAAGCAGATGGCGCCGGCCTTCGAGGCCTCGCTGGCCGTCGAGATGCTGGGCTTCGCCGGCAGCGAATCCCGCGAGGGTCTGGCCTCGTTCCGCGAGAAGCGCGATCCGAAGTGGGATCCCTCGAAGTGCGATATCTGATCCGAACCGTCTAGGCTTGGAGCGGACGGGCGGCCCCTGGGCCGCCCGTTTTCGTTATCGGGCCTTCGCGACCAGCGGCATCGCCTCTTCGGCGAATAGCTGAACCGCGTCGTTGCTCACCTGCGTTTCCATGCCCGCCCATTGCATGCTGAGAACGAGGTGATTGACCCCCAGCGGCAGGATGGTTGTCGCAATCTCCTCGGCCACCTGCTCCGGCGTGCCGATGAGGAAACGCCCCTTGATCAACTCATCGAACGCATGATCCAGGGTATCGCCCTGGGCGAGCGTCCGGCTGCCGCCCCAGTCGTGATAGGTCCGGAACTTCGCGGCCAGCGCCTCGCCGCACAGCCGGACCGCCTCTTCGCGGGTGCGGGCGACAAAACATTCGCGGCGCATGGGAAATTCGGACGGGAAGGGGCGTCCCAGTTTGTCCAGTTCGGTCCGATAGAGGTCGTACTGCCGGTGCACCTGATCCATATGGCTTTGCGGCGGGATATACCAGCAATCGCCCAGGCGTGCCGCCCGCAGCACGGCGGCATCGGCCATCGCCCCGATCCAGATCGGAGGGCGCGGCCGCTGCGCCGGACGCAACGACGTCGTCGCCTCCATCAACTCGAAATGCGACGCCTTCATCGACACCGGCTCACCGGTCCAGAGCCGCTTGATCGCCTCCAGATTCTCCTCGAACCGCTTCACACGCTCGGACTGCGTCGTGCCGAAGGCGCGAAACTCCAGTTCGCGATAGCCGAGGCCGCAGCCGAAGATCAGGCGACCGCCGCTCATCACATCGATGGTCGCCAACTGCTCCGCCAGATCGAGCGGCTTGTGAAGCGGCAGCAGCACGAGGCCGGCCAGAAGGCGCATGCTCGGCACCTCGGCCATCATCCGCGACAGGAACGGCAGTTGCTGGAAATCCTGGGACGGCGCGCCCGCATAATGCGAGCCCTTGCACAGGCTGCTGAAGCCTACCCGTTCGGCCAGTCTGGCCTGTGCGCACAGTTCCTGGAACCGGACGACGATATCGTCCTCGGCCGCGAACTGGCCGCGCATCATCAAGCCGTATTGCATGCTTCGTCTTGCTCCCTGCTTTCATCGGCCCGCATCTTGCGTGCACGCTTGTTCTACCGCCATCGCCCTATCATATTCTCCGCTCCCGGCCGCACAACGGAACGCATTGGACCACGCATGGAACTGGAGACCTTCAAAGCCACGCTCGCGGCCGACGCTGCCCCCGAGGGGTTGCCGTCGGCGCTGAAGGCGCTCTGGCATGTCGCAAAGGGCGACTGGGACAATGCTCACCAGATCGCACAAAGCGACGAGGGGGCCGATGCCGCCTGGGTCCATGCCTATCTGCACAGGCTGGAAGGCGACCTGTCCAACGCGAACTATTGGTATGGCCGCGCCGGCCGCGTGGCCGGAGAGGCGACGCTGCAGGCGGAGTGGAACGATATCGCCGCGGCGCTTCTCAACGGCCGGAGCGCCGCCTGAGCCGCACCCTAGAAGGGAACGCTCCCTCGTATCACGGTGCGATGCAGGACCCGTCGCTGCGACTGGCGGTCATAGTCGGCACCCCGGTGCAGCAGGCTCGCATTGTCCCACATGACGAGATCGCCGACGCGCCAGCGATGCGCTGCGACGAAACGCGCCTGGGTCGCAAAATCCAGCAGTTCGAACAGCAGCGCGCGACCGTCCTCCTCGGGCATGTCGTCGATATGCGAGGCATGCAGCCCGATATACAGCGCCTTCCGCCCGGTTCCGGGATGGGTCCGGATCAGCGGATGCACGACCGGCGGGGCCAGGGCGATTTCCTCGTCGGTCGCGGCACGCGAGCGTGAGTTCACCAGGGATTGCTGCCAGCTATGCACCGCGCGGCGTCCGTCCAGCGCCTGCTGCCGGTCGCTATCGAGAGCCTCATAGGCGGCATAGAGGTTGGCGAACAGCGTTTCCCCGCCCGCCGTCGGCACCTCGACGGCGTGCAGCAGGGTCGCGAGGGAGGGGTTCGGCATATACGACTTGTCGGTATGCCAGGTGCTGGTGCCGTTATAGACCTTGTCGGCCGGCGCCGGCGGCAGGGGCCGCCCATCCTCGCCGATATTCGTCACCATGTGAAAATAAGGGATGTCATAGCCATGATTCCCTTTGTTCACATGCTGCTCCAACGGCCCGAAAGCCGCCGAGAAATCCACCTGCTCCTGCTTCGACAGCGACTGGTCGCGAAAGACCAGAAACTGATGCTTGAACAACGCCGCAAGAATGGCCTCGCGGGTTGCCGCATCGACAGGCCTGCGACAGTCGAAACCGTCGACTTCCGCACCGAACGCACCGAGGGACGTCGCCTCTAAAACGGTCATCGCGTTCCTCCGAGATCGTCTCCTCTATATCGGGAGACATTGCCCGGATGATGCGCCCCCAGGCCGGACGCGGCAAGCTCAGTCGGCCGGCGGCGGCGCGCGCTCCGCAACCCCATTCAGCGCCAGAACGGCAAGGCCGAGCACGACGGCGATCACCAACGCCATCGGCCGGGCGGAGCCGTCATGGAGGGTGCCGGCAACGGTCGATGCGATGGCGCCCAGCGTAAACTGGAAGGTGCCGAACAACCCCGATGCCGATCCTGCCCGCTGCGGATTCACCGCCATCGCCGATGCAAGGGCATTGGGTTGGGTGAAGCCCAGATTGGCGAGCACGAGGAACAACGGCACCAGAACGCCCCATTGTCCGCCGATCCCGCTGGCCGCACCGGCGAACAGCAGAACTGCAAATCCCAGCCCGGCAAGGTTGGCGCAGCGCAGAATGTGCCGGGCGGACCGCCGGGCCAGGAGCAGCCGGTTGACCTGGGTGGCCGCGATGAGCCCGAAGGCATTCAGTCCGAACACCCAGCCGAAGGATTGCGGCGAGAAGCCGAAGGTTTCGATGATCAGATGCGGCGAACAGGCGATGTAGGTGAACAGGGCCGCACTCGAAAGCGCGCCTGTCAGGATGTAACCGAGGAACGCGCGAGATCGGAGCAATGCCGAATAGGCCCGGAGCGCCGATTCCTGCCGGGCCTGCGCCGCAACCGCGGCCGGGCGCGATTCCGGCAACGCCCCAAGAACCGCCAGCCCGACGGCAGCCCCGAAAATCGCGAGCGCCCAGAAGATGCCGCGCCAGCCGGTCAGCGCCAGAACATATCCGCCGAGCAGCGGCGCGAGGATCGGCGCCAGCCCCATCACCAGCATCAGCAGCGAGTAGACACGGGCCGAATCCTGTACCTCGAAGCGGTCCCGGACCACGGCCCTCGCGATCACCACCCCGGCACAACCGCCCAGGGCCTGAACGAACCGCAGCACTGTAAGGCTGTCGACCGACTGCGCCAGGGCGCAAGCGATTGTCGCCGCGATATAGAGCCCGATGCCGGCCAGCAACGGACCCCGGCGGCCGAGCCGGTCCGACAGCGGTCCATAGAACAGCTGCCCGATGGCGAGCCCCAGGAAGAAGGCGGCCAGCGTCGATTGCGCCGCCGCCGCATCCGTACCCAGTGCCGCAGCCAGGGCCGGCAGGCTCGGCAGATACATGTCGATGGACATGGGCGCAAAGGCGGTCAATGCGCCCAGGATCGCGACCAGCACCCAGTAAGGCCGACCGGACGGCGAGGGATCGCGATGCGGTCCCACGGGACGAGGCTTCAGCGCTTCGTCCCGACCCTCCGGATATAGTCGGCGAAGGCCGTCAGCTGCGTGGTGATGAAATCGCGTGTGGCCTTGTCGGAGATCTCGCCTGCGGCGGCGTCGATCTTCGACGCGGCCTGCCCGATCATCGCCTCGGGCTTGTTCAGCACCAAGGCGTCCAGGAAGACCATGCTCTGCCGCAGGTGATATTGCATGCGCGCTCCGCCGAGGGCGCCGGGGGACGCGGATTGGATCGCCACCGGCTTGCCTGCGAAAGGCTGCTGCGGCAGGCGCGACAGCCAGTCGATGGCGTTCTTGAGAACGCCGGGAACCGAGTAGTTGTACTCCGGCGACACGATCACAACGCCATCGGCGGCACGGATCGCATCGCCCAGGGCCGTCACCGGCGGCGGAAAGCCCTGGGCCTGGATGTCGGCATCGTAGTGCGGCAGGTCGCCGATCGATGGCAGCAGGTCCACCGAGACCCCGTCGGGCGCGAGAGCATCGAGAGATCGTGCCACGACAGCGTTGAGCGATCCTTTGCGCAGACTGCCGAGCAACGCGACCAGCCGAAGCGACGATTGATCCGCCATGCACGTCATCCTTTTCGAGTTCGTCGATTGCCGCACGCTAGCAATGCGGCGCTGCGAGGAGCAAGCCGCCTTGTCATCCCGACCGCGCAGCCCCAACTTCGCTACGACGGCCGGACACGGCGGCAACGACATCAGGGAGAAGGGCAATGGCACTGAGAATCAACGATGAAGCGCCCAATTTCACCGCGGAAACGACGGAAGGAAAAATCAACTTCCATGATTGGATCGGCAATGGCTGGGCGATTCTGTTCTCGCATCCCAAGGACTTCACGCCGGTCTGCACGACCGAACTGGGCTACATGGCGCGGCTGAAGCCGGAGTTCGACAAGCGCAATACCAAGGTCATGGGCCTCAGCGTGGATCCGGTCAGCGACCATACGAAATGGGTCAAGGATATCGAGGAGACCCAGGGTGCCGCGGTGAACTATCCGCTGATCGGCGATTCCGATCTCGCCATCGCCAAGCTCTACGACATGCTGCCCGCCGATGCGGGCAATACGGCCCAGGGCCGGACGGCCGCCACCAATGCCACGGTGCGCTCGGTCTTCATCGTCGGACCCGACAAGAAGATCAAGCTGATGCTGACCTATCCGATGGCGACGGGCCGCAACTTCGACGAAATCCTCCGCGTGCTGGACTCCATGCAGCTCACGGCCGAGCACAAGGTCGCGACGCCCGTGAACTGGAAGAAGGGCGATGACGTGATCATCGTTCCCACCGTCTCCGACGAGGAGGCCAAGAAGCAGCACCCGAAGGGCTGGAAGACCCTGAAGCCGTATCTGCGCGTGGTCTCCGATCCCACCCTCTGAACCGGCGGAGAAGCCGTAAGGTCGATGGCGGGCTTCTGGCCCGCCATTCCCTTTTGCGCTTCAGGCAGATTACAATTCTCGAAATTAATCGTTTTGAGAGATAGACGATGGATGCTGCCGATCTGCGGGTTTTCGAAGCGGTTGCCCGGTCGGGGGGCATGAACCGCGCGGCGGCCGTGCTGCACACGGTGCAATCGAACGTCACGGCGCGTATCCGTGCGCTGGAGGAAGAACTCGGGACGCGGCTGTTCGAACGCCACAGCCGCGGTGTCGCGTTGACCGAGGCGGGCCGGCGGCTCCTGCCTTATGCCGAGCGCGTCCAGGCCCTTCTCGATGAAGCGCGGCATGCCGTTCAGGACGACGGAACCCCGAAGGGGCGCCTTATCGTGGGCACGCTGGAAACCACCGCGGCGCTCCGGCTGTCGCCGCTGCTCTCCGGCTATCTGGCGGCATATCCATCGGTCGAATTGACGATCCAGCCCGGCACGACCGAGGAACTCATCGAGGCCGTGCGGGAGAGGCGGGTCGAAGGCGCCTTCGTCTGCGGCCCGGTCGAGGACGCGGCACTGAATGCGACCCCGGTCTTCGAGGAGACCCTGTCCATCCTCGCCGCACCGGGCTCCGGTACGCTGGAATCCATCCTTCGCCGTCCCGATCTGCGTGTCGTCGTCCTGCGCAAGGGCTGTTCCTACCGGCGGCGGCTGGAGGATTTCCTGGCGTCAAAGGGCGCCCGGGCCCCTCGGATACTCGAATTCGGCACGCTTGAAGCGATCTATGGCTGCGTCGCTGCCGGCATGGGCATAAGCCTGCTGCCCCAGGCGCTTATCGGCGCGGTCTGGCGCGAGGGGCGGATCGCCGTTCATCCCCTCCCGCACGGCGAAGGGCAGGTCGAGACCGTCTTCATCCAGCCGCGCGGCGCGTTCCAGTCAAGCGCGCTGAAAGCCTTTCTCGGTCATGTCAGACCGGCTGCCATCGCCGCCTGATCCTATCGTTCATTCCGATATCTATTATCGTTTTCATTCGGTTTCGACGCCTACTGGAACGACTTACACTTGCCACCTCCAGAACGTCGAAGGGAGACGGAACATGACGGCCCGGAACGAGCTGATGCGGCGCCTCGACATGGCGCAACCTGTCATCCAGGCGCCGATGGCCGGGGGTGGCGATACGCCGGACCTCGTGGCCGCCGTCGCCAATGCGGGCGGGCTCGGATCGGTTGGCGCCGCTTACTTGGGGCCTGCGCAGATCGCGGAAGCGGCACAGGCCGTGCGAACCCGGACGGACCGGCCCTTCGCGATCAACCTGTTCACGCCGCCGGACACGCCGGTCCCGCCCTTCGACGCCACCCCCATGCTGAGCCGCCTCAAGCCGTATCACGAGGAACTGGGCATCGCGCTGCCGCCGGTTCCCACCGCGCCGCCGCGTCCGGACCTGAGCGAGCAGATTGGGGCATGCCTCGACTGCGGGGCCGCGGTCCTGAGCTTCACCTTCGGGATCCTGCCGTCGGATGCGATCGCCCGGGCGCAGCAGCGCGGCATCCTCACCGTCGGGACCGCAACCACCGTCGCAGAAGCCGTTGCACTGGAGCGTGCGGGCGTCGACGCCGTCGTGGCGCAGGGCGCCGAGGCGGGCGGGCATCGCGGCACCTTTCTGGGCGATTTCGAGGCCAGCCTGATCGGCACGATGACGCTGGTGCCGCAGATCGTCGATGCCGTCCGCATTCCGGTCATCGCGTCCGGCGGCATCATGGACGGCCGCGGCATTGCCGCGGCCCTGGCCCTCGGCGCCAGCGCCGTGCAGATGGGAACCGCCTTTCTCGCCTGCGCGGAATCCGGTGCCCCATCCGCCTACAAGGCCGCGATGCGCACGGCCGCCGCAAGCGACACGGCCGTCACGCGCGCGTTTTCCGGCCGGCATGCACGCGGCCTCCGCAACCGCGCGATGACGGAGATCGATGCGGCACCGGGGGAAATCCTGCCGTTCCCGTATCAAAATGCGATGACCCGCGCGATGCGCACGGCCGCCGCACAGCGCGGCCGGACGGAGTATCTTTCCCTCTGGGCCGGGCAGGGCGCCGGGCTCGCACGTGATATCGCGGCCACGGAACTCATGCGGAATCTGGCCTCGGAGACCGAGGACGCGATCGCGCGGCTCTCGCGTTCGTAAAACAGCTGCGCCGAAAAGAACGGCCGCCCGGATATCCGGGCGGCCGTTCTTCATTCCAGTATCGGGCCAGTATCGGGTCGCGTAAGGCGCCCGGCAGCGGCGCAGGGGGAGTTGGGGGAGATGCGCGGCTGCCGGGCTGCTCTCGCTTCAGCGACACGGGGCAGGAGCCGCTGATGTCCATTCAAACGGGGCAGCGGCTCCGGCGTTCCATCGCGGTTGCGCCCGGATGAAAAAATTTTTCGCGGCGCCCTTTACTGCCCGCTCGCGGCGCCGCGCGGCGGCAGGGGACGGTTGAACAGGTCGTTCGCGACGACGTCGCGGACCGTCTCGGGATCGAGGCCGTTGGCCGCGATCAGGTCGGCGGCGTCGGCCAGCACGGCATCGATGTCGCCCAGCGCGTGCAGGCGCTTATACAGGTCGGGGATGTGGATGCCCATGCTTTCCCCGATCAGCTCCATGAAGTTCAGCACCTCGAAGCTGGCCTTGTCCTGGCTCATCACCAGATCACGGTGGCAGCCATGGAAGATCGAGGCGAAGGTGGTCACTCCGGCCTCGGCCGCCGCCCGGAACTCGCGCTCGCGCAACTCGGCCTTGAACTTGGGCAGGACGGAGAGGTGGCTCGCCTGGGTGCTCAGCACCGGCACGTCCAGTTCGACCACCTCCAGGCCCGGGATCGCCCGCAGCACCGTCTTCACCGCCACCATGATCCCCGGCACGGCGGAACGCTCCTGCAACGCCACGCGCTTGGGCACCGGATGGCGGAACAGCGGGCGCAGATCGTCCAGCCGCTCGGCGAAGAACATCGCGATCGGGCTGAGGTCGAAGGGCGCGGCGCCGGTGGACTCCTTGTAGGAGGGCAGGGCGAACTCGCCGATCTGGATCTGGCAGCTCGGGCACCAGGACAGCACGCGCGCGGCACCCGGCCGGCTCAGCCGCTCGACGGTGTGATAGCCGATCCGGCCGCCGGTCTTGCCATCGCCCTGCTTGAAGTGCTGGATGCCGCAGCAGGTCGCGGCACCGCCCATCACCTCATAGGTGACGCCGAGCGCGTCCAGCACCTCCAGCGCCAGCAGCAGGATATGCGGCGTCTTCACGATGTTGCAGCCGGTGTAGAAGACGAGGTCGGGCGTGCCCTCATACCCGCCGGCCGGCCGCAGCGCCGGGTTCAGTCGCGCCATCGTCTCCGGCGGCATCTGCAGCCGCGCCACGATCCGCGTCGCCCGGTTCAGATTGCTGAAATACTGCGCCCCGGCGCGCCGCACCGCGTCCTCGCCCAGCTTCGCCTTGGCGGCGATGCGGGCCATGTTGACCATGAAGCGCGGATCGACCCCGTCCTCGCAGGCGGGAATGCATTTGCCGCTGTTGGTGCAGATCTGCGTCCAGCGTTCGGCCTCGGGCGTGCCCGGCCCGCCGGCCAGCAGGTCGATGATGCCCTCCGCGATGGCGGCCCCCTGCGCCGGGTCGAGCCCGGCCGGCTCCACCATCGGGCAGGCCGCGACGCATTTGCCGCAGCGCGTGCAGGCGTCGAGCACGTCGTCGACCCGCCGGTGCATGGCCTCGAGAAACCGCGCTTCGCCCGCATCCGCCACGAGACCGCCTCCCATTCGCATCTCTTCGCAGGGTAGCAGGTCCGTGCGGACCCGTGCAGGCCCTCCCTTAGCCGGCACGTCCGCCTTGCTGCTGACGCATCAGCCTGCCGGAATTGCGCTCGCGAGGTCCGTCTGCGCGAAGTCCCCGCCCACGAACAGCAGGGGACATCCATGCTCCTTGGCGACCTCATAGGCGAAACAGTCGCCGAAGTTCAGGGCTGCGGGGTGAACGCCTTTGCCCCATTGCGCATAGGCTTGGGCGATACGCCGTGCCGCGGCCGGCGTCACGTTGACGGTCGTGAAGCCGAGCCCATCGATCAATCGCGCCATTTCCGCGCCGATGTTCCGGCTGCCCGCGACGATCAGCGCCTCCGCCGCCGTACCCGCAGAGAGAAGCAGGTCGTCCTCGGCCTCCAGCGCCGCGATGCAGGCATCCGCCTCCGGCTCGCCCAGCAGAATCGCCATCAAGGCAGAGGTATCGACCGCAATCAACGCGGCAGGCCGTCATCGCCGTACAGGAAATCCTGGCTGCGTGCCGCGCTCGGCCCGGCCGCAACCTTGGCAGCCGCGGACGCCCGAACCGCGAGCAGGAGCGCCCGCCGGGATTGCCGGTCCGGGACAGGCGTCACCGGCACCAAGCGCACCGCCGCATGGCCATGCCGCGTCAGGATCACCTCATCGCCCGCCTCGGCCCGCCGGACCAACTCGGTCAACTGACCCTTGGCCTCCGTCACAGATACCTGCATCGCCACCCTCATTCGGACCACGAGATGGTCCATTTATTTCTAGTCCATCGCCTGGACCGGATCAACGCATGAATGGCTGCGTGGAGACTCGCGGAAGCGACGATGGCGGGCCGAAGCCGAAGAAACGGAGAACTACGTCTACGCTATAGCCCTCCAAAATTGAGGCGAGAGCGAATGGCTACAATGTGGTAGGGAGCGGCCTGGCAGCTTACGGATGGCGAAGTGAAGAAGCAGTTATCCTAACCGGATGCTTTTGGCAAATTTCGCCTCAACACCTCACGGATGCTGCGGCGCTATACAATCATCATAGGTGACACCCGCGCTTCGCCGACGGTTGTCAAATCGTCCGTTAGTTCACGACCGAGATAGCTAGTGTAGGCGGCAGGCTGCCCCAAGACATAAGGTCTTTCCAATGCGAACGGCCGTAAGCCGAATCTGTCAGCGATGGCGAGTTGAAGATCGCCGCCGATTGTAGGGCTTTCATCGCTCGCTATACGGTCTTGAATCACAAAACGCGGCGCGCGTGAAATAGGGCGGCCCGGTACAGCCTCACCGTTAAAGGCGTTCGTGATTTCTTCCCGAAGCGCTACGCCGTCGTTCCCTAGGTATACGAAGTCGTGGGCGTGCAAATTCTGGTGAGCTTCTAGCCCGACCTCGTAGACATTCTGAACGAGTTCGGGGCGGAAATGGGAAATCTCCAACTGCTGCGTCCTGTGGCAATAGCCGAACACGGCCACTTCAAAGAGCGATTGTTGCGCCCCTATCGGTCTGTAGTCCTCAAACGTCACTTTCAGGTACGCCAAAATCTGGCGGGCGATGTCCTCGATCGAGGGAATATAGGACGTCGCCAATATGAGGTTCGAGAGTAGCGGCGCAAGGCCAAGATAGGCGTTTTGTCCCATAAGCGTACTGCCTGCGAAGCAGTAACCGAGCGTGTGAACGAAATAGACTTCGCTGAAAAATCCGTTCGGTCCGGGCCGTCGGCAGATGATCGGAAGCGACAAGATTTTCACGGCATCAGCAATAAGCAGATTGCCGTCCACCCCGGACACTCTGCTATCGGCAGCGGCCCATAGCGATGGGTTTCCTTCGACCACATCGTTGCGCCAAATGGCTATAGCGGTCATGGCCTCACCTTTCGCCCCGGTTAAGAAAACAGCAAAACTGACGGGCCGCAACTGAGGAAGCAAAATCTGCGGTCGAACGGTCGAAACCGGGTCGTTTGCTGCCGTCGCTGATCTTCAGGATTGTCGGGCTGCAGCGTAGAATTGGCGGTTCTCAGCACCACTTAGTGCGAGTGAGGTGATCGGCGGCAATATCGCGCCATAGAGGGCAATCGGCGGTGTTTGGCGGATGGGGTGGGATTCGAACCCACGGTGACGTTGCCGCCACGCCGGTTTTCAAGACCGGTGCCTTAAACCGCTCGGCCACCCATCCTTAATCGTGCCGCGCGGGCTTGGCCGCGGGCCGGCGACGGGGTTTCCGCCGCCGGCCCTTCGGGTATCACGCCATCTTCATGATGCGAAGGGCGTTTTCGCTCAGGATCTTCTGCTTCACGCCGGGCGCGAAGGACCATGTGTCGAAGGCGGCGACGCTTTCCTTCAGCGGCCGGGTGGGATAGGCGGTGCCGAACAGGGTGCGGTCGGCCATGTAGTGGTTCGCCGCCTTGATGTAGTCCTCGGCGCCGGGCAGGCCCTGGCCGTTGATATACAGATCGGGCGAGACCACGATGTTGGGCAGCAGGAAGGCGAGGCCCAGGATCTCGCGCACCCAGGGCCAGGCGCCGTGCGAGATCACGAAGGTGAGGTTCGGGAAATCCTTCGCCGGCTGATAGAGCGGCTCGGGCCGCGCGAATTCGATGCCGGCACCCGTCATATGGCCCAGCGCGCTGCTGAGCGAGATCGACAGCGGCACCTCGCGCGTCTGGCAATGCTCATAGATCGGATAGAGCCGCCGGTCGTCGCACATCATCGGCGTGGGCGAGCAGGGGGGCTCGATCGACACGCCCTTGAAGCCGGGAATGGCGAGGCAGCGGTCGATCTCGGACAGGCACCAGTCGGTGTCGCGGCTGATATCGATGCCGCAGAACGAGACGAACCGGTCCGGATACTGGCGCAGCACCTCGGCGATGGCGTCGTTCGGCACCGAGCCGTGCGGGATCGCCGACTGGCGGCCCATCGCCACGCCCCATTGGATGCCGGCCTCGTCCATCTCCGCGATCAGCAGGCCGACATCGCGCTCCTCGGCCGAGCGGGGGCGCGGAAAGCCGATGCGCATGGGGTAATAGCCGGCCGCCTCGCCCTTGCGGAACTGGGCCTTGTCGGTCCAG
>JBFWNZ010000014.1:0-15568 GCA_050250795.1 Alphaproteobacteria bacterium
CCATCGCACGGAACTTGACAATACGGTGCTGCCGGTTCTGGAGCGGCAGTTCCCCATCAGCCGCGATGTTTCGCAAACGGCATCGCACCGGTTCATTTACAAACAGCACCCGCTGCATTCGCCGGAATTCGACATCATCATGTCGATCCTCGGCAAGACGTCGATGCCCTTCGAAGGTTACTCCGTGCCGCTGGAGAAGCCGCCGGGCAACGCCGGCTGAGGGGGAACCCTGCGACGGCGATGCTGCCGGTCGATAACGGCGGCCAGGCCGATAGCGCATGTCAAGATCAGCACGGGCTCGAAGGGAATCCGGTATTTCGGCGCGGCGACGGGGCCCGTGATCAGCAGGAAGTACCCCACCAGGGCTGCGGATAGGAGCGCGAGCGGCAGGTCGCGGCGCAGCAGCATGATGAAGCCCAGTGCCGACAAGGCGAGCGTCAGGGCGCTGCCGATCCCGCCGACGGCTGCGGCGATCATGTAAGCAGGGGGGGCGGACGCGAGCAAATGGCGGGCACGGCTGAAAATGTCACCGCCGCTGTCCATGAAGCTTTCGGTTTTCAGCGCGCGGATCCGCGGGTCGCCGAGGATTGCGGGCGCGAGAATGTTCAAGGCCATGCCCTGGCCCCATGCCTGCGCGATCGCTTTTGCGGGTTGAGCCGCCAGGATTTCCAGCGCGAGCGACCGCATCTCTCGGTCTTTTTGAAACGGTGTCGCGTCGGAAAGCGTCGTGCCATGCGTGGCGAAGCGCCGTTCCAGTTCGTCCTGATACCGGACCGAGAGGTCGTCGAAGGATGTGTTGGAACCGATCTGATCGACCTGTGCTGCGACCCAGTACAGCAGATGAACGCCGGTCTGCGAGGTCAGGCGCGGTTCGCCGAAGGCGATCTGATTCCGCACCAGCTGCGGGGCGACGGGAAGCGCGACGCCGATGGCGACGAGGATCGGGGCGACGACCGCAAGCTGCCATCGACGGCGGCGTAGAAGCGGCAGAAGCGAGGCAGCAGCCATGAGCGCCAGCGGGATGAACTGCATGACCGGCCGCACCATGATGGCCGTTCCGCAGAGGAGACCCGTGACCCAGGCGTCGATCGGTCGCAACCGATCGGCGAAGCGCAATGCAGCCAGCATCAACAGCACGGCGAAGAACAGGAACAGGGTCTCTGTCAGAACCAAGCCGCTATGGATGATCAAGTTGGGCCAGAATGCGGCGAGAAGCCCCGAGAGAAGTCCGGATTCCCGGGAGATACGAAGGCCAATCAATGCAATCAGCACGCAGGTCACAGCATCCAGAAGGGACTGTGCGATCAGAACCGGGATGTGATCGTTACCGAATAAGGCCCGCAAGGGTAGGAGGAACAGGAAGTAGCCGGGGACGCGCTCGTGTTCCGGCAGATAGGTTTGCCCGCCGCCCGGCGCCGGCGCGATATGATTGAATCCGCCGCTTGCGACCCAATCGCGCGCGCCCTCCCAATACAGCGACGCATCCTCGGTCAGGGCGATTTCGGGCTGCCGGGCAATATCCGCGACGTTCACAATCCGCACCGCAAGGGCGATGGCGAACACGGCCCAAAGCCATCGAGGGTGCGCACTCAAATTGAACGATGCCATCTGTTCATACCGGTTCCGGATCGGACAGCGCGGTGCAGCGTGCGGCGATATCGCGGAGCCAGAGTTCGGTGTTGACCAGAACGAACATGTTTCGCCGGTTTTCGGGCGCGCCCTTGCGGAATCCTTCGACGGCATTCCGGAGTCCCGCTCGATTGCCGAATGCGGCAAGCCGGCAGCCGGTATCCGTCAGAAGCTCGAGATACCGGCCGAGCATCGTGTCCTCCGCAAGCCATTCCTCGTAAGGCAATCGCAGGCCGACCTTGCGCCGATAGACCAGATCATGCGGCAGCAGGCGGGCTGCGAACGCTTTGAGGACGGGTTTGGTCGTGCCGCCGGGGATCCGCAAATCGCGCGGCAGGGCGTTGGCGATGCGCCAGAAGGGCATGTGGACGAAGGGGACGCGTGCCTCGACCGAGGCCGCCATGCTCATCTTGTCCTGCCGGACGAGCAGCGATTCCAGATAGGCCGTCTGGTCCACAGCCAGCAGACGGTCCCGGAAGTCGCGGAAGCGGCGGGATTGCGCTTCGCGATCGCCGGGGGCGGGCGGAACGAGGTCGGGGAAGAGGGTGTGGAGCGCCCGGAAATTCTGGGTGACGCCGCCATAAACCGCAGCGTCCAGGCCGTGAAGGCGCCGGATTCCAAGGAATGGCGATGTGGCCGGCCAGAAGGCTGCGGGCAGCAGGCGGCCCAGCCGCTCCTGCCAGGCAAGCCGCTTCCACCATGCATAACGAATGTATCCGCCGAAGGCTTCGTCCGCCCCTTCGCCCGTCAGGACGACCTTGCCGTGCTGCCTGATCTCGTCGCAGAGGCGCATGAGCATGACGCAGCCGCCATGCGGCACCGGGCCCTCCATATGGGCGACCGCCCGCGGCAGTGCGTCGGCGAAATCCTGCCCCGAAAGCGGAACCTCCCGATGATCGAGGCCATAGCGTTCGGCGACTTGATGCCGATAGGGGCCTTCGTCGAACCGGGGATCGGAAAGCTGGACGCCGAAGGATTGGATGGGTGTAGGGGTCGCCTGCTGGGCGAGGGCGGCGACGACGCTGGAATCGACACCGCCTGAAAGCTGCATCGTGTAGCCGACATCGCTGGCGAGGTGGGCGTGTACGGATCGTTCCAATGCATCCCCAACCATCTCGGGCGTCGTCGACGCGTCGGGCCTGAGGGTGTCGAGAGGATTGCAGAAACGCCGTTCGGCGAGCGTGCCATCCTTCAGGTCGATCCGGAGCAAGGTGCCGCCGGGCACCCGCTCGATTCCCCGGACATTGCTCAACCGTCCGGCCGCCCAATTGAAGGTCAGCAATTCCGCAACCGCCCGTGTGTCCGGTTCGGGGCGGATCAGGCGATAGAGCGGCCGCATCTCGCTGGCGACGGCGATGCATGCCTTCTGCTTCAGCAGATAGAGCGGCTTGATGCCCAGCGGGTCGCGGGCGGCGATGGCGACGCCGGACCGCCGGTCCACGAGAACGAAGGCGTACATCCCCTCCAGGCGTTCGAGCACGCCTTCGCCCCACAACCGGTAGCCTTCGAGAATGACCTCGGTGTCGCCGCGTGTCCGCAAGGCGACGCCGGCCGCGATCAAGTCATTGCGCAATTGCGTGAAATTGTAGATCTCGCCGTTGAACACCAGAGTGCACAGGCCATCGGCGCTTTGCATCGGCTGGTCGGCACCGGCCTGCGGATCAAGGATTGCGAGGCGCCGGAACGCCAATCCCCAGCCGGGCTGGGCCAGAACCCCTCCGGAATCGGGGCCGCGGTGGTACATGTCATGCGCCATGCCCTCCAGCAGCGCTGCCGGAATGTCGTGTCCGGCCCGGAAGATCGCGGCGAGTCCGCACATGGGCTAGGCCGTCACATGGAGTCGGAAATACGCCAACGGACCGTCAACCCGCGGCCGGCACGATGGAAGCGATTGGGGTGGGTGCAGAACCGCCAGCATGGAGTGTCTCGCGATACCAGGCGTTGCGCTGCAGCAACTCCGCATGTGTGCCGGCAGCGGCGACCTGCCCGTCATGCATGATCAGGATATGGTCCGCGACCAGCGTGGCGGACGGTCGATGTGCGACGATCACAATGGCGGCATCGGTCTCGTTCTTGATCCGCTCCAGCGCGGAGACGATGGCACGTTCGGACCCGGCATCGAGGTTGCTGGTCGGCTCGTCCAGCACGATGAGCGCGGCTTTTCGGGCAAGAGCGCGGGCGAGGTCGAGACGCTGGCGCTGTCCACCCGAGAGTCTGTTGCCGGATTCGCCCAATGGCTCTTCGTACTTCTTCGGCAGCGCTTCGATGAAGTCCGCGGCATTGGCGAGCCGCGCTGCGGCTTCGATCTCTGCTTGTCCGATCGAACCGGCGCCATAGCCGATATACTCCGCGGCGGTCATGTCGAGCACGGTCGGAAACTGCGAAACGAAGGCGATGCGGTCGCGCAAGCCGCGCAGGTCGTAGTCCTCGATAGGGGCGCCATCGATCGTCACCTGCCCGGCCGTTGCGTGGCGAAGACGAGGCAGCAGGTCGATCAGGGTCGACTTTCCCGCACCCGACGGGCCGACGATTGCCGTGATGGTGCGTGCGGGTATCTCGGCATCGACACCGCGAAGGGCCTGGGTGCCGGAAGCGAAAGAGAAGGAAACCTCGCGAAACCGGATGGCGTCCCGCACACCGTCGAAGGTTCTTCCGGCGGGAAAACGCTCGGGCGCGTGATCCATCTCCTCCAGCCGGCGCAGGATCGTCTGAATCGATGCGAAGCTGCCGATGAAGACCTGGCGGCGCAGCATCGTCTCCTTGATCACCGGCAGAAGGCGGATGATTGCGACGAACATCACCATGACGCGTTCCGGCGGAACGCCAAAGCGGTCGATGGAGAGATAGAAGACCGCGAAGCCGCCGAGCAGGATGATCGGCTCGATTGCGACGGTCAGCAGAGTCGAAATCTTGTTGAGATGGATGAGCGTCTCGCTCTGTCGGTCGGCCAGTTTTTCGACCGATTCCTGTTCGGCCCGCTCCATCGCCGAGAGGCGGATCAGCCGGATCGAGCGGATTCGCTCCAGCAGGAATTTCGACAGCGACTGGTTTGCGCGGGTCACTTGCTGCCCGGCTGCCCGGCTGCGCCGCATAAGACCCGACAAGAGGATCGCCGTCGCGCCGAAGATCGCGAAGGTTGCGAAGGTCATGACCGGGGAGAGGAGAAGCAACCCCGCGCCATAGATCGCGCAGATCGTCAATTGACCGATATAGTTCACATAGGAGACGAGGGCACCCGTCGCGGACGTCAACTCGATTGCCAGCTCGTTGGCGAACTCGCCGGCTGAAACGCGGTCATGGAAGGAGAGATCGGCCGCCAGGAACTTGCGGAATGCCTGGCAGCGGACATCGCGCATGAAGGTGAATTTGACGGCGTTGAGAACCAGCAGCTTCGCCGCCATGAAGCCCTGACGCAGAAGGAAGGCGATGAAGGCGGCGCCCAGCAGCGGCCCCAGCGTCGGCTGCAATCCGACGAGTTGGAATGCATCGACCAGATAACGCCAATGAGTCGATTCGGCGGCGAGTGTCGGGACGTCCTTGTTGCTGGTGATGAGTTCCAGAATCGGCAGGAAGATGCCGATGCCGATTCCCTCGAACAGGATTGACGCGACCTGAAACACCAGGATCAGCGCGATCCACCGGCGCCGGAATCCCAGCTTGCGCGCACTGTCGAGAAAACGACGAAACATCTAGACCGCCCGCGTTGCTGTGGCCGATGGATAGCCGAATGCACCGGCGGGCAGGCCGAGCTTGGCAAAAAGCCGATCATTCGCGGCGCCGTAGTGCCGCATGATCGAAGCGTCGAGAGCAGCTTCATTCTGGGCTGGGATGTATGAGCCCAATCGGTTGATGTAGCGCGCGCCGATCACGCCACGGCGGTAAATGGCTTCGCCGACCGATCCGGGCAGAAGCTTCGCGATCGGGGCGACCAGCCAGTTCCGCAACAGCAGAGCGCTCGCGACATGGCCTCCGGCGGAAGGCTTAACGCGTTCGTTCTGTCGTGCCGGCAGGCGGGCGGGATCGACGCCGATCCAGCGAAGCACCCGGTCGATTGTCGCGGTGTGATCATGCTGCAGGGCTTCGTATGGCAGGAACAGCAGCGCGTCCGGTCCGAACGCTTCGGCATAGGCATCGTAGAGGCGATCGTAGTGGAGCAGGCCGTCCATCCGGCTGCGCGCGAAAGCGGCAAGAGAGCGCAGGCCGCCGCTCTTCAGGTAAAGGAAGTGCTGGGCACGGATCATGCTGCGCTGTTCTCGCACGAAGCAGAGAATTTTCGCATTCGGCAGCGCTTCCTTCAGCGGGACGGCAAGGTCGGTGCGGTCTCGTTCCACCCACCCCGAAAGGCGGATATCCACCATGAGGTTCGCTCGGCGATCCGCAGCGTCACCCAGTGCCTGCCGTTCCACCAACTGCCACAGCCAATGGCTGGTCGCCAGGTCGGGGTGCTTGTAATAGACCTGCTTCGTCAGAAAGGTGGATGCCGTCCGCGGGTAGCCGATATGCACCGTGACGGGCAATCGGCAAGGCAGTCCCGCGGTCCGGAAATCCAGACGCTTGGCGGCATGGTCCGGTGCAGTCGGATCGGTCATCGTCCCTTGGCCCTGCGCCGGGCGAACCACTCGCCGAACTGCTGGCGCAGCTTTTGCGTCAGCGGCATGTGGGTCGGGTCTTCGCGGAACGGGTCCATATGCTCGTAGTCCGAGATGAGTGTCTGATCGCCGAAGCGATGCTTGAAGGTGAAGGTGATCAGCCGGTTATTGGCGGTGAGCTGGATATGGCCGGCCCACTCGTCCTCTCCCTCCTGCAGGATTTCGGATAGATCGATGGAAAGGGCCGATTGTGCGGCGACCCGACGGCGCTTCAGCAGTCGTCCATCCTCAGTCCTGATTTGGGTGACGATCGGCATCCGGTAGGGATTGATGAGGGTGAGGCTCTCGCCGAGGCCGCGCATCCGGTCGAGGTGAATGACCGGGTAGGCATCGACATAGGCGCGGAACTGCGCCATCTGCGTGATGACCGGCGGCGAGCCGTATTTGTAGGCATTATCCGAGAAGAACGATGCCTTTCCGTCCTTTCCGAAGATCGTATACAGCCCGAATACGGCCTTCGAGGCAAAGACCGGGCGGCCGTCGGCACTTTTCGTCTCGATTTCGACATAGGCAGGGCTGGTGCCGCCGTCGTCCAATGGATCCGGGATACGCAAAGGCAGAACGCCATCCGTCGCAAGCGCTCCGTTCCGAAACGGATAATGCGCCTCGGCCAGCGGCTGAGACTGCCCGTCCCGATATCGGGTCATGACGACATGAACCTCCGCGTCCGGTGCCGTCAGGCGCCGGGCGATCTGGCCCAATGGCGGCACAATCGTGGCGTCGTATCCGCACGGGAGCGAGACGATCGTAGGATAGACGAAGGAATGCGCCATCGGGTCAGAGGTGGTCGATCGACAAACGCGAAAGGGCGGAATCGGCATTGAAGGCATGCGCCTTGTAGCATCCTGTGCCGCGCCAAGACACCCGACAGAGCGGCGTGCCGATAGCGGGGTCCGCCTGCGCAAGATCGTCCGAACCGGCTTCGATCTCGACAAGAGCGGCACCGTATGCGGGCAGGGCGACCGTGGTCCGAGGAGAGCCCGTATCGGCCTGCGCGCCGAGCGGCAGCGGATACCGAAGTGCCAGATGAAGCGGTTGTGCCTCCACATTGACGAAACTCAGGAAGCGCCGTCCCTGCGGCCGAGCATCGAAAACGATCTCGCCCCCGCCATTCCAGCGCGCCGCCTGGCTGTGCACGGCGGCTGCGCCGCCCGGCCCGATCAGCTCCGTCTGCGGCCGCGTGGTACCACGGAAACCGGCGTGCGATGCCGCGCGGACGATCGTTACCGAGCCGATGCGAAGCGGGCCGTTCGCATCCGCTTCGAGCATCGAGGACAATTCGCGGCGCCATGTTTTACCGGCGGCGACCGTTCGGGTCTCTTGGAAGCGCTCGTGCCCCCCCTCGTCGCGCAGGGTCAGCGTGATCCGCATCGGCGGTGCCGACAGCGTTCCTGCGTAAAGCAGGGAGTGGTTGGCGACGATCAGGGATTGCGTAAAGCCGCCGCCCGCAATGACGGGCAGAACCTCTACAAGAGGCATTCGCGTGCGCGGGCTCAGCGCGTCCAGCATGTCGTAAAGGCGCCGCTTCCAGGATCGGGCCGGCCGATCCGCCTTGCGCGCAGTCTTGTGCGAATGGTGCTTCGGGTTGGCGGATGCGCCGCGATCGAAGGCGACGAACTCGTATTCCAAGTCCAACAGGCACGCGGTACAGGTGCGCCCCGCCCCGGTCTCTTGGAGCAAGGTGTCGAAATCCATGCCGGGATCGCCGGCCAGCGCCGCGTGCATTCCGTTCCGCGTGAGATTTTCGCAGGCGCAGATCATGGTGTCGCCTGCGGCCATGGCGTTGCTGCTTGCGTTCATCGCTTCTTCAGCAATGTGCGGAACGGCCGCCCTTCGATTCCGAGGGCGCGTTTCAGCGGATGCACCAACCACTCGCGCGCATATCGGAGCGCGGGATTGCGACGCATGGGGATGAATGTCTGGAGCTCGGCGACCTGGATGATGTCCAGGGGTTCCTGATCGACAAGGAACTGCCGTTGGAACTGCCGCATGACGCGTGCGACCGCGGTGTTGCTGACATGGCGGCGGTCGATTTCCCAAGGTTCGGCCGTCCCCATCGTGACCGCCTCATAGGATGGAAAGTAGAAGACGGTTTCGGGGTGATTGTTCGAGAAGATGTCCAATGCGACACGCAACACGGACTTCGACAGGCCGTTTGCCACCACCACATTCGCATCCTTGTTGAAGGTTGCATTCAGGGGTACCGGCGAGACGCTGGTGATGAACTTGCAGCGCGGGTTGTGCTCCTGGAACAGCGCGTAAATGCGCTCCAGTTCCGCAACATTCTCGTCCACGGTGAGGTTGTGGTAGCGGACGAGCGTCGGGTCCCCGACCGTGGGCGCGGCGGCGGTCGACAAGCCGCTGTCCGCAAATTTCCATATCTCGGTCATGCCGAGCGTCAGGATGAAGACCTCGCACCGGGTCAATGCACGCTTGAGCGCCGCATTGTGTTCTTCCCAGCGGGCTTCATACTCTTCCAGCGTGTTGAAATCCTTTGCAGAACGGAACGGGTCGATGATGCGCGGATTGGCCGCCATCAGGATTTTCTCGGGCGTCCAGAGGCCGAATGCGCGTTCCACCATCATGCGCATCGATACGGCATTGTAGATGTTGCCGCAGCCCGCCGGGTCCGTCGCGTAGAAGCGCGGATCGTCGAAGTGATCCTTCGAGAGACCCATTTCAAGCAGATAGTTGTAGTTCCAGTGCTGAAGCTGGCGGGAGATGTTGGCGGCGAAGCACGAGCCGGCACTGGCAATCGGCGTTTCAGGGGTGATGAACCTGTTATGCTGCGTAAACAAATCCATCTCGAAGATGTCGGCGTACATCTCCCAATGAGTCTGTAGAAGCTTGGGATTGTTCGGCCAGAAACGCGCGATGTGATCTTCTTTCGAGCGCGGCCT
This sequence comes from Alphaproteobacteria bacterium, assembly GCA_050250795.1. Taxonomy (GTDB): domain Bacteria; phylum Pseudomonadota; class Alphaproteobacteria; order UBA8366; family UBA8366; genus JBFWNZ01. The sequence continues at coordinate 9,179 of JBFWNZ010000014.1, forward strand.
GTAGACGGCTCGGTTGAAATTCCGATGCGTGCGCCAATGCTCAAACACCGACACCAGGCGTGTCTGGGCGTTCGATCGACCGGGGCCGGAGGCATGGCGCGCCGCCGCGACGCAAAAGGCCTCGAATGTCGGCGTATCGGCGTTCCCGAGAACGGCATCGACAAGCGCGACGGTTTCCGCTTCGAAGCCCTCTGCTTCCAGAGATAGGAGCAGTTTGGCCCTGAAGCGGGGGTCGTTCCATAGATCCGGCCGGTCAAGAATCAGCGGACCCGGCTTCGGGTCCGACAGCGCTTCGATCCGTTGCGCCTGCTCCGCCATGATTGCGCCCTTTTGCACGAGTGATACACGCCGGACCGGTTTACACCGTGAGACGGCTGTTCCTTTGCAGATGGTGGATTATCCGCACATTGCGACGGCGACAAAGCGTCATGTGAGCCTGACCAAGGCGTCGCCGAGTTGCGAGACGATCGTATCGAGGTGAAACTGGGCCGGCAGCAGGCTCGCCCGTGCCGCCGAGACCGGGTTCGCCCGAACATCTTTCATCGCGACCTCGAATGCCGATCCGACCGGGGCGAGCGTGACCGCGCCAGGGGGGCAGAGTTCAGCGACTTCCGTAATGCCGCCGGCCTCGGGTGTGGCGATGACCGGCGTGCCGCAGGCAAGGGCTTCCAGCGCCGCGTTCGGCAGGCCCTCCCAGCGCGACGGCAGCAGGAAAGCGTCTGCGCCGGCGATGTCGCGCCACGGGTTTTCCGCGAAGCCCGCGAAGCGGACGCGGTCCGATAGGCCCAACTGTTTTGCCTGCGCGCGAAGCGCGCCGTCCAACGGTCCGTCGCCGAGAATCGTGAGATGGGCGTCTGCGGGGGCCGAAACCATCATGGTCAGCAGCCGGTCGAAGCCCTTCTGTTCGGTCAGGCGCCCGGCTGCGACATAGCGCACGCCGTCGCCGCCATGGCGCCGCGGCGGCATCGCTTTCGCACGTAATGTTGCGGCGTCGACCGGGTTGCGAAGGATCGCGAGACGGTCCGCAGACAGGCCGGCCATCTCCGCCAGAGCCTGCTGGATCCGGCCTGTCGGGCTGATGACAAGGTCGGCGCGCGGGTAGTAGCGGCGATAGAGCAGCCGGTAGAGCCAGGGAAAGCCGGATCGGCGAAGCGTCGCAGCCGGGTCGTTCGCCTCGCGGACAAGGATGCGTGTCCCTGTCGGTAGGCGGTCGCGGATCGAGAGCAGCCCGATATTGAGATGCGCCATCGTCGACAGCACGATTGCCGGGGCCGTCTTGCAGATCGCCGCGGCGAGCGCACCCCGCGCATGGCGGATACGCGGGCGGTCGAGGTCGATGACACCGATATGCGGCGCAACGAGATCGCGCAGGGGGCCGCGAGCCTGGAGCAGGATCAGCGTCGCCGCGAAGCGGTCCGCAGGAAGATGGTTGGCAAGCGTGATCACGACCCGCTCCGCCCCGCCTCCTGCGAATGAGGGGAGAACGAAGGCGACGGGAAGGGGCACCTCAGCCGAGCGCCGCGGCGATGGCGTCGCAGACGCGGTCGACCGCATCGGCATCGAGATCGGGATAAAGCGGCAGGGCGAGAATCTCGCCGCACAGGGCCTCGCTCGCTGGAAGGGACTTTTCCCCGTTCCCATACCGGGCATAGGCCGATTGCAGATGCACCGGTCTCGGATAGTAGACGGCGTTGGCGATTTTCTGCGCGGAGAGATGTGCCGCCACGCGGTCCCGATCCGGTACGCGGATGCAGTAATGGGCCCAGGCGCTTCGGTTGCCGGGCCGGATGACCGGGGTCCGCACCAGGTTGCCGAGCCGGCGGTCGTACTGTTCGGCGATGCGCGCGCGCGCGGCCAGTTCCCCTTCGAAAGCCTCGATCTTGGCGAGCAGGATCGCGGCCTGAAGCGTGTCGAGCCGGCTGTTCAGCCCGATCCGGACGATGTCGTACTTCGCCGGTCCGCGCCCATGCGCGCCGATGGACCGCAGCACCTGGGCAAGACTGTCGTCGTCGGTCAGGACGGCACCGCCGTCGCCGTAGCAGGCCAGGGGCTTGGACGGGAAGAAGCTGAGCGCCGTCATCCGGGCCAGCGCGCCGACCCGGACGCCGTTCTGCGCACCGCCGAAGCTTTGCGCCGCGTCGCCCAGAACCCACATGCCGTGGCGTTGTGCCGTCTCGTGCAGTGCAGCATAGGCGGCGGGCTGGCCGAACAGGTCGACGGCGATGACCGCCGTCGGCGTCTCGCGCCCTTCCCGCTTCACGGCCGCGACCTGCCGTTCCAGATCGGCCGGGTCGATGGTGAAATCGTCGGGATCGACATCCACGAAGACCGGCCGCGCGCCGAGCAGGGCCACGACCTCGGCCGTTGCGGTGAAGGTGAAGCTGGGCAGGAACACCGCGGCGCCCGGTCCGACCTCGACGGCCATCAGCGCCATCGTCAGCGCGTCGGTGCCGTTGCCGCAACTGACGGCGTGCCGGCAGCCGGCGAAGGCTGCCAGCTTGGCCTCGAACGCTGCAACCTCGGGCCCTTGGATGTATTGGCCATGGGCGAGGACGCGCGCGATGTTCGCGTCGATGGCGGGTTTCAGCCGTGCCTGTTGCGCGGCGAGGTCGATGAGAGGGATTGGGGTCATTCGGAGTCCACCGGTCGCAAGCGTTCTTTGTCCACGAGTTCGTAACGTTCGCCCGTGCGCGGGCAAACGAGGTCTTTGGCGAGACGTTCGCCGATGCGCGATACCCAGCCGATCCGCCGTGCCGCATTGCCGACCACGAGGGCGAAGTCCGGCACGTCTTTCGTCACGACCGAGCCCGCGCCGATCATCGCGAAGCGGCCGATCGTGGTGCCGCAGACGATGGTCGCATTCGCCCCGATCGTGGCCCCCTTGCCGACCAGCGTCGGCAGGAACTCGTCGCGCCGGTTGACGAAGGCGCGCGGGCGCAGGACGTTGGTGAAGACGCAGGAGGGGCCGCAGAACACCTCCTCCTCCAGCGTGACGCCGGCATAGAGCGAGACGTTGTTCTGAATTTTGCAGCCGCGTCCGACCGTGACATTCGGCCCGATCATGCAGTTTTGCCCGACGATGCAATCGGCGCCGATCGTCGTGCCGGACAGCACATGGCAGAAATGCCAGATGCGGCTGCCGGTGCCGATCTCGACGCCGTCATCGACGATGGCCGAGGGGTGGATGAAGGGCGTTGCCGCGGTCATCGACCGGCCTCCCAGTTGGGCACGGTCGGACGGCCGCCGGCCATGAGCGAGCGCTGGCCCGCATCGAGCACCGACAGCACCTGGCGGGCCTGAGCCGCGTCGGTCCGCGGCGTCGCGCCGGTGCGCAGGCAGTCGAGGAAGTGCCGGCATTCGCGTGCCAGCGGTTCGTCGGTTTCATAGGGAATGGGCTGTGCCGCGGCGCGATCCACGCTCGGCAGATCGCCGTCCCATCCGACCTTGTGTTGATAGAAGGCCAGTTTCTGCGCCCCTTGCAGGACGTCGTCGAACACGACCATGCCCTCGCTTCCGACCGCGACCATGCGGTGCTCCTTATAGGGGTGCAGCCAGGACACGAAGACATGCGCCTGGACGTTCTGCGCAAAGGTCAGGTGGGTCAGCGTGGTGTCCGCGACATGCGGCAGCAGCCAGCCGCTTCCGGCACAGACGACCTGGGTCGGCATGTCGTGGACCAGGGCCAGGATCATCGACAGATCGTGCGGGGCAAAGGACCAGAACGCATTCTCCTCGCGCCGGATGCGGCCGAGGCTGGTGCGGTTCGAATAGATATAGCGCAGCGTGCCGATCCGTCCGTCCGCGACGAAGGCCTGCAATGCGATGAACGCGGGATGGTAGAGCAGCAGATGCCCGACCATCAGCGTGTGTCCGGAAGACGTCGCAAGCGCTTCGAGTTCCCGGCCTTCGGCGAGGTCGAGGCAGAGCGGCTTTTCGACGAACACATGCTTTCCGGCGTGCAGGGCCTTACGGGCGAGGGCGCCATGCGTCGCGGCCGGTGTGGCGATCACCACCGCTTCGATCGCGGGATCGGCCAGAATGGCATCGAAATCGGAACAGGCCCGCGCGGCCGGATAGGCTTGCCGTGCGGCTTCGAAGTTCGCCGGGTCGCTGTCGTGGAACGCGGCCAGCGCGCCAAGCGTCGCGAAATTGCGAAGCAGGTTCCGGCCCCAATGGCCCGTGCCGATCACTGCGACGGACGTCATATGACGGTTCTCCTCGGACGATGCGATCTGCAGCGCCGGTCTGTCGAGCGGATGTCCGGTTGAGGCATGCGGGGGCGGTCCTTGATCGGAGAGGGGCCGGAGTCAGGCAGCATGCGGGCGTCGGTCCGCCGTCGCCGCGGCTGTATCGCGCCAAAGTTCGAACAGTTCGCGTGCGCGGGACGGGCCGTCGCACAGGGTGGCAATCCGGGCCTTTGCAGCATCGCCCATCCGGCGGATGGCGTCGCGGTCGGCATCCAGGGCGATCAGGCGATCCGCCAGGTCGTCGGCATCGAAGGCGGTCTGGAGAATGCCCGTCGCGCCGGTTTCGACGAATCGGTCATAGGTTCCGACCGAGATGGCGGGCCGTCCGGCGGCGAGCGCCTCCAGGATGTCGCGGCCCCAGGGATTGGCCTCGCGCGTCGGCTTGATCAGTATGTCGCAGGCTTCCAGCACCCGCTCCGGATCGGCGACATGGCCCAGGAACAGAACCATGTCCTCGACCTGCCGTGCGGCGGCATAGTCGGCAAGCGTACCGCCCCGGCGGCCGATACGGCCCAGTTCACCCGGCAGGCTGCGCGACAAGCCCATCTCTCCGGCGACCACGAAGGTGAAATCCCGTCGCCCGCGCCGTGCCAGGGCGGCCGCCAAGTCGATGACGCGGTCGGTGCCCCGTGTATAGGTGTAGTTGCTGAGGCAGGCAATCCTCAGCCGGGTATCCTGGGGAACCGCGGGATGCGGCATGATGTCGGACGGCGCCGGCGGCGCGATATTGTAGATCACCCGTCCGCTGATCGGACCGTCGGCCTGATGCTCCAGATTCCGGCGTTCGTTCTCGGATATGAAGACGGCGGCATCGACATTCCGCCGGATCGTCCGGGCCTGCATCCGCGCGAAAGGCGAGTCCCAGGGGCAGGTGCGGATATGCATCGTCACGGCGGCCCGCGTGTTGCGCCGGAGCCATCGGCTTAGCCAGAACAGCGATTCGTGGTTCAGATGGACGACGTCCATCCGGGCCAGATGCCGGGCTAGCCGCGCGCGAAATGCTCCTGTGCGCATCCAGCGCAGGGCAAAATCGGCAAACATGTAGAGGTTGCGCGAGAAGCGCGGCAATGCCGTCACTTTCGGCATGTCGGGACAGACGGTGACCGGCACCCCTAGCGCCGCATAGCGCGTTTCGATGGCACCGCCGCGCCGGCACCACACCTCCAGATCGGCCGCATCGCCCATGTGGCGGATGCTCTCATACAGGCTGCGGGACGATCCGCCATGCCCACCTTCGATATCCAGGCAAAGGACTCGCAGCGTCATGGCCGGAGGAACCGGCTGACGGCATCGATACCGCAATGGAACAGGGCGTCGAGGACCGACAGGCCGCCGATAAACTCCGACGCGCTCTGGACATAGGCGGGATGCTGGAAGTCGGTGTAGGCGAGCGACAGTCCCGCCCGTGCGAACGTGTCGGGACTCTGATAGGCAGCGCCGCCGCGGCCGGAAAGATAGGTGCCTTCCGGTGCCACCGCCGCCACGATCCGCGCAAGCCGGGTGTCGCTGGTCGCGTTCTCCGTCGCGATCTCGCTCGACGCCGTGAAGCGGCAAGTCAGGCCGAGAAGCTCTGCAATGCGTTCCACGAGCATCCGGTTGCTTGCCGCGATCGAGGTGCCGGGCAGGTCGGCGTAGAGCGTGTTGACCAGCGGCCAGATGTCGCGGAAATGCGCGGCCTGCCGATAGCTGCCGCGGAGCGTGTCGAGATGGCGTGCCTCCCAGCCCGGCTGGGCCGGCCGGACCTCGGCGATGGTTTGGCCCAGATGAACCGAAACGGGTACGGTCAGCCAGCGTGCCGCGCCGTTGCCCAGCACTTGTACCCGGTTGATGTAGCTGTTCTTGGAGAACTGCACGTCGTCCAGGAACACGAACAGATCGGCCCGGGCGATTTTGGCGAAATAGCCCAGCCAGGGGACATAGTTCGGCTGGTGGATGGCGACGGTCAGCCCCATCCGCGGCTCGTCGCGATGGCGGCAAGATGGGTTTCCAGGGCCTGCGGTTCGAAGCCCAGATCGCGCCGCGCGGCATCGATGCGAACGTCCCGGTTCCGCCGTTCCGCATGGGTATCCGCCGGGATGTGCCAGGCCTTGCCGAATGCGGCGCCGATCCGTCCGGCCAGTTCGCGCAGCGACAGCCCGTCGGC
>JBFWNZ010000014.1:15668-23575 GCA_050250795.1 Alphaproteobacteria bacterium
GCCGCGCGGCATCGATGCGAACGTCCCGGTTCCGCCGTTCCGCATGGGTATCCGCCGGGATGTGCCAGGCCTTGCCGAATGCGGCGCCGATCCGTCCGGCCAGTTCGCGCAGCGACAGCCCGTCGGCCCCTGCGATGTTGTAGGTCCGAACCCTGTCGCCAGCCGGCATGGGCAGGTCGAGGGAGAGGCAACATGCCTGCGCGGCATCCTCCCGGAACAGGACGCGGAGGATCGTCTCCGGCTCGGATATATAGGGCTGCGTTTCCTGTTCGACGGCATTGAGGCAGGCGCTGACGAGGCCGTTCCGCCGCTCGGGGCCATGCACGCCGGATAAGCGCAGGATGACGACCTGCATCGTGCCGGCGACGGCTTGCACGGCGGCTTCGGACGCGAGCTTGCTCCAGCCGTAGGGCTCCGCCGGCGCGATGGGGGAAGCCTCAATGAATGGGCCGTTGCCGCCATAGATCGTCGTGGTCGAGCAGTGGATCAGGCGCGCAACGCCTGATTCCGCGCTGAGCCGTGCCAGCAGGGATGTCGCTTCGATATTGTTCCTGAGGAGATCCTGCGCAGGGCCGCGAATGCGGGCCGCACAATGGATGACGGCGGTCGGCGCAACGGTTGCCAGCAGCCCGCGGACATCGTCTTCCCGACCCAGATCGGCGGGAAGGATATCGACGCCTGCGACTTGGCCGGTCTGCCTTGCGGTCGGGACGGCCTGCCAGTCCGAGCCGGACAGGGCCGCGACCACCGCCTTGCCGACATAGCCGCCGGCGCCGGTGATGAGGACTCGACGGGCGGTCAAAGCGTCTGGACCTCGGCTGTCACGGCGGCAATGACGCGCTCGATATCCTGTTGCGAGAGGCCGACCCAGACCGGCAGGCAGAGCGAGCGGTGCATCGCATCCTCGGCCTGCTTGAGGCTGCCCGTGTCCATATGCCGGAACACGACTTCCTCATGGAGCGGCAGGTAGATTTTCTTTGCCTGGATGCCGTGTTTAGCAGCCAGCGCAGCGGACAGCCGGGTCGCGTTCTCGCGGGAATCGACCATGATCGGGAACTGATAGTAGGAGGGTTGGCCGTCCGGCCCCGGATCGATGAGATGGATGTGCGGCTGGTTGCGCAGCCCATCCTCGTACCGGCGGGCGATGTCCCGGCGCGCCGCGACCTGGCGCTTCATGTCGCCGCTCTGGTGATAGGCGACGCAGCATCGGATTTCGTCGAGGTGGTGGTCGCCGCTGACGGCCGTCACAAGGCCGGATTCAGGGTCCTTGCCGAAACTGCGGTATTGTTTGAGGAAGCGCGCCAGCTTCGGGTCGTCCGTGACCGCGATGCCCCCGGTGCCGGAGGTGACGACCTTGGTCGCATAGAAGCTGAAGCAGGCGACATCGCCGAAGGAGCCGGCAGGACGGCCGCCCAGTTCCGCACCATGCGCATGGGCCGCATCCTCGATAATGAACAGGCCGTTCCGGCGGCAATGGCCGACGATCTCCGCATGGTTGCGGGCGATCATGCCGGTGAGATGGACCCAGATGATGCCGGCCGTGTTCGGGCCTGTCTTCCGCTGCAAGTCCTGGAGGTCGAACGACAGGGTCTCGGGATCGACATCGACCAGGACGGGGTTCCCGCCGGCGTTCAACACGGCGGTCGCATCGGTGATGAAGCTTGCTGCCGGGACGAGGACGTCCTTGCCTTTCACGCCGAAGTAAAGACACACGACGGTAAGGGCCGTGGTGCAGGTGTCTATCGCGACGGCGTACGCCCGTCTTGTCTCGGAGGCCCAGAAGCTTTCCAGCTTTTCCGCAAAGGGGCCGTCCAGAAGCCGGCCCGACTGGAAGACGCCTTTCATATCCCGCAGGATCGCATCCTGGGTTTCCCCGGCGAAATGGGGTTTCGCGATGGGAATGGGCTTGTCCAGCATATCGGACCTCGTTCTTTCCTGTCAGGCCAGTTCCCGCGCGCCGCTGCCGCGCGGGTTGACCAGGGTCTCTTCCCGTTCCCGAAGGATGATCCACCGATCGGGCAGCCGTTCGATCAACTGCGCCTCCAGCCGGTATCGCTCCTCGTCGCTGCTCACGGCTCCATCCGGCACGATCACGATGCCGGACGGAAGGGATGGCAGGGTCTCCAGCGTGCAGGTCGGGATGGAATAGAAGAACGGGGCCGCTTCGTCGGCGATAACGGCCACGACATCGACATCGCGATGCTTGGCGATCCACTCCTTCGATGCGGCGCCGGCGCCCCAGACCGCGACCGGATCCTTGCCCAGCCTGGCTCCGGCGAGCATGAACCGGTGCGAGATGTGGTCGTCTCCGATGTCGGCGTCGGGCAGGAACCGGTCTGCGGTTCCCGCGATACGGTCTGCCAGGAAAGCATGGAACGAGCGCGAGAAGTGCCACTGGTCGATCAGCGTCTGCTCGATCGGGCCATGCTCCGCGGCCAGGGCGTTTACGTCCATGATCCGGCCGCCCAGCGGGACGATCCGCTCGGCCACGGCCTTGTTCACGGCATCCAGGCATGCACCCCATTCGGGGATGCAGCGGAAATTGCCGGCATAATGCGCGTGGCGCAGATGGGAGACCGGGGGCACGACCAGGTTCATCCATGTCACCGCCCGCCGCCGGCGCAGGAAATAGGAGGCGATCTCGCCGATACGCGCCGCGTATCCGCCTGGGGAGAGCGAGAGCTTCCCGTCCAGGAAGAGCCCGAGCATTTCGCTGCCGGAATAGGTGAAGCTGATCGGCGCACCAGCCATGAAATCGTGGTCGCGGACCGATTTCGTGACGAACTCCAGATACATGTCCTTGTTCAGGAGCGTTTCCCATATCCCGTCGCAGAGGATGCAGAGATGCGGATTCGTCAGGGCAAGGCGGATGATGTTGTTTTCCGTGCTGCCGCCGCGGAAATGGTCGGGGATATGGATGAAATCCATCGGTCTGGCGGCGCGTAGCCCCATCGGGCGGAGCAGTGCCGGAAAGGTCGCGTCGTAGCCGTAAGGATCCCGGTAGAATTCGTTGACGTAATAGGTGTCGAAGGTACGCGAGTCGCCCAGGATCGCGGCGCGCAGGATGTTTTCGCGGGTATCGCTCATGATCCTCCGTTCCTCGAACCGACATGCACGTCGCATTGCCGGGCCAGTTCCTCGTCCAGTAGGGCTGCGCGGTCCTGCAGGAACCGTGCGAGCTTGATCGCGGGGGACGCCGCGGCGGCGGCGGGTGGCCACCAGATCGGGTGCGTCAATAGCTGCAAGGCGCGCCCCTCTTGCACCGCCGGATGGTCCAGCGGGTGGCCATGATGCCATGCGCCGCGGGAATCCGAGCAATATCCCATCTCGGAAAAGAAACGCGGGTGATAGGCATGCGGCCGGCCGGCGAGCGTCCGCGCGAGACCGAGCAGGGCCTTGGCCGGACGATGAAAGCTGATCGCGTCCACGGGGGTCGCTGCGACGGCTTCCAGCGCATCGATTTCCGCCCGTGCCGCCGTTTCCAACTGGTCCGCATCGTCGGCATAAAGCGACGCATCCAGATGCAGTCCCAGGCCATGCCCCATGTCGATCAGACGCCGGATGGCGGCCGTGCCCTGGGCGGAAAGCGGGTTGTAGAGCTCGCTGCGAAGCAGCACGAAGTATATGGCCCGAACGCCCAGGCGGTGTTCCGTCTCCGCCATCGCCAGAGCCGCGGCGAGGCTCATGTCCACATCGTGCCGCAGGATGAGGTGGCGGGCGGCCGGATCGGCATCCGCATAGCTGCGGACCGTGTAGCCCCGTTCCTGCAACGCGGTCACGAGTTGCCGGTAGCCTTCGAGTGTGAAGTCGCTCAGGGGTCGATCCCCGCAGCAGGACGTCCGGCGAAATCGAGCCCCTTTCCCGCAAGATAGGCGGCAACCTGCCATGCGACGTCGTGCCGGGCGCCGTGGGGATCGCGGGCGATGCGGGAATAGGGCTGGAATGCCGCACTGGCGAGATTGTTCATCCAGTATTGTAGGAAACGCCGCTCGAACCGCCGCCAACGCGCCTGGCCGAATGGCAGATGCAGGGCCTTCAGCGCCAGCCGTGGCAGGCGAAGCCAGCCCGGCGAAACCGTACGCGCGAATTGCCATGCCTGTCCCTGCCATACGCCGCCCCAGTTCTGTGCCTCCAGCATGGCGCGATAGAGAGCTTGTCCGGCCTTGGCGTGCAGCGGCACGGATTGCCAGAAGTCCAGATAATCGTCGTCCCAGAGCGGCAGGGACCAATCCAGTCCCGCATGCTCGTAAATCCGCTGGCCTGCGATGACATATTTGCTTTGCCGGTCCTGCAATTCGCAGAACTCGTATCCGCCATGCGCGGAATCGGCATGCTGGAAGTCGATCTCCGCACCGTCGATTTCACGGGCGAGGCGGCGTGCGATCTGCCTATCGCGTTCCGGCGTGGCAAGGCTGGCCCAGAGCCGGAAATGCTTTTCGACCAGCGCGTGGATCACGGTCTGCGTTCGCGTCTCCGCCGACAGGCCGGGGTCGGGACGGTGCAGTGTCTTCGGGATATGACCGCCGGAAATGAAGTCGCCGGAGTTGCCGTTCACGAGGATGGCGTCGTCCGGGATATAGCCCTGCGCCTGAAGTACGCGCAGCGCGTAGAGATCCTGCTCGAACGGCACGTTGGTGCAGGTATCGGCATAGGCAAGATAGGCCGCGTGATCGTCGGATGCGAAGAAGCGGCGCAGTGCGCCGATCGAAAACGGCACGAACCGCCATTCATATCCGAGATGCGCCGCGATCCGTTGCGCCGCGTCCGCCTCGTAGTTTCCTGCCAGACCATAGGAGAAGCAGCGGACCGTCCGGCAACCGAGATGGTGCAGACCGGACACGATGAGCCGGGAATCCAGCCCGGCGCTCAGCGGAATGACGATGGGACGGTCTCCCGCTCGATCCATCAAGGTGCGCAGGATGCCGAGGGTGGTATCCGCAAGGTCACGTTGCAGGACATCGTCCGACCGGGCCACGACATCCCAGGCGCGATAGCGATGATAGCGGATGCGCTGTTCTTGCGAGCCGGTCAGCAGCACCGCTTCGCCGGCCACCAGGCTGTGCAGGCCGCGATACAGGGTGTCGGCACCGATGGTATAGCCGGCCATCGCGAGCGCCAGCGCGGCATCGGGCCCGATGTCGGCGATACCGAACCCCAGATCGCGGGCAAGATCGCCGCCGCGGTCGGCAATGCGCCAGCCGGACCGGTCATGCGCGTAGAACAACGGCGTCGTCCGGAGCCTGTCGACGGCGGCCAGCGTCCATCCATCGCCTTCAAGCACGAGGGCGAAATGGCCGCGCAAGGCAGACAGTACCGCGCCGACCGTCGCGACCGACGGTACGCCGCCCTGCAGCCGTGCCAGCAACGCTTGCGCCGCCGCCGGGTCCAACGCGCCGCGAACATGCAGGGAGAGGCCGCCCGCAGAGGCGGTTGTCCACGGCCTGCCTGTAGAGCCGCGAAGCTCCAGGCGCACTCCGTCCTGCATTAGCGGGATCGCGTGACCGGCCGTCGTCATGGCGCTCCGCGATGGCATCGCCGCAGCGTCACGAAGGCTTCCGCGGCCTCGAAGCCGGCCTGACTGCCGCGCCAGCGCGCCTGGGCTTCCACACCCCGCAGGGAACGGGGATGCGGCCAGTCGCGGAGTTCGCCCTTGTAGCAGGCCAGCGCTTCCAGCTTGGCGGTCAGGGTTGCGCCGATATCGACGAATTCCGTCGCGATGAACGGAAGGGCCTGGGGACCGGCCCATTCGGTGGCGGAATTCACCTCGCCTGCGAGGATGGTCTCGACCGTGCTGCCCGGCAGGGGGCGGCATGCGGTCATCACCGCCTGCGCCGCGATCCGGTGGTCGATATTCAGGTCGCCGGCATGATGGGTGTAAACGGCGGAGGGCTTCTCCTCCTCCAGAAAGGATTCGACCCGCTTCACGACGTCGAGCAGCGGCAGCGAATCCATCCGGTTGTCAGGGAAATCGGCAAAGTCCAGCCGTGCGACGCCGAGCCGCGCGTTGGCATCGCTGGCATGCTGGCGCAAGGCGGCGAGCGCGGTCTCGGTCGCGGCATCCTCTCCGCGGGCGGCGAGCCCGGACGCGAGGATCAGGACCGAGACCCGGTCGCCGGCATCGGCATGGCGGCGCATGATGCCCCCGAAGCCGAGAACCTCGTCATCGGGATGGGCGGCGATCACGGCGATGGAGCGGGTCATTCCTGGTCCTTCGGAAACCGGTAGATCAGATGGTCCGGCGCAATGGCTTCGAGATGGAAGCCGAGGCGTTCGAACAAATGCCGCGAGGCCCGGTTTTCGGTGCGGACCGTCGCGATCAATACGCTGCTGGGTTCGTCCGTCCGCAGTTCGGCGATGGCCCGGGTTAGGGCACCCTGAGCCAAGCCCTCGTGGCGGCAGGCTGCGTCGACATAGATATCGACCTCATATCCCTCATCGCGTCGTTCCAGGCGCAGTTGGCCCATAGGAACGCCGTTCCGTTCGATGATCCGGATGCGGCAGGCGGGATCGGCAAGCCGTCTGTCGAACCAATGCCGGTGGGCATCGTACGGGATCGGCCCCGTTGTGCGCAGCTTGCCTGCCAGCGAATCCGGCCTGTTGACCCATTCGAACAGCCGGTCTGCATCCGCTGTCGTGGCCGGTCGCAATTCAACCTCTCCCCGGCGGGCCGCCGTCATCGCACGGCAAAGACCGGCCGTACCGGTTCGCCGCGCAGACGGGCGGCGGGGTCGGGACTGTCGAGTGCGTCTCGGACGGCCGCGACCGCTGTGTCCAGCATTGCAATGGTGGCGTCCTCCACCGCGTCGCGATCATGGGCGAGGCAGAGGTTGAAGCTTGCGCCTAGGAACAGGCCGCTGGCGATGCATTCCTGGCGCAGCAGGCTGTTCAGCAGGGGGGCTTCGACCGGCGTGTTGGCGATGCGGATGCGCGGCCACCAGTCGGACCCGTGGACGGACAGGCTCTCGCCCAGCCCGTGCCGGGCGAAGACTTCGTTGGCCCGGTGCATCAGGGCGGCTCCCCGTCGCGCCAGCTTTGCGGGCACGTCCAGCCGCTCCAGCTTGTCGAGCGTGGCGATGGAGGCCGCCAGCGACAGGGCTTCGCCGCCGAAGGTTGCCGAGAAGAAGATGTCTTCCATGCCGCGCATGATGTGCCGCCGGCCGACGATGGCGGACAGCGGCATGCCATTGGCGATGGCCTTGCCGAAGCAGGCCAGATCGGGTGTCACGCCGTGGAATTTCTGCGCGCCGCCCATGTCGATGCGGAAGCCGCAGATGATCTCGTCGAACACCAGCAGCACGCCGTAGCGTTCGGTCAGTTCGCGCAGCCGCTCAAGGAAGCCGGTCGCCGGCGTCTCCGTTCCGGTGGGCTCCAGGATCACGCAGGCAAAGCCGTCCGGATCGGCGCGCAGCAGGGCTTCCAGCGCATCGGCATCGTTGTAGGGAAACTTGACCGACAGATCGCGCACAGCCCTCGGCACGCCGAGATCGCGGGTCGTCGTGCCGATATACCAATCGTGCCAGCCGTGATAGCCGCTGAGCGCAACCTTGTCCCGGCCGGTATGGGCGCGTGCGAGCCGCACGGCGGCCGAGGTTGCGTCCGATCCGTTCTTGCCGAACCGAACCATCTCGGCGCAGGGAATCAGCCGTACCAGCCGCTCCGCCAGTTCCATCTCCAGGGGAGTGGCGAGCGGGAAGGCAATCCCGCGCTGAAGCTGGTCGAGGATCGCACTGTCCACGTCCGGGTCGCGATAGCCCAGCACGATCGGCAGCAGGCCCAAGACGTAGTCGATATAGGCATTGCCGTCGACATCCCAGACCTCGCAGCCCCGTCCATGCTCAAGGAACAGCGGCGTTGCGCCCTTCACCCATTGCTGGGCACTTTTGGAAAAGGTCTGGCTAGCGAGGGGC
>JBFWNZ010000015.1:0-23288 GCA_050250795.1 Alphaproteobacteria bacterium
CCGCGACGCGAAGGAGCGATTACTGTGAAGCGCCTGGTCCTGCTGTTCATGGCCGCCCTGCTGCTGGCGGCGCCGCTTGCCGGCTGCGGCAAGAAGGGCGATCCGAAGCCGGAGGACGGATCGGTCGAGTTCCCGCGCCAGTATCCGAGGCCGAAGTGAGCGTCTTCGCCTATCGCGACGGCATGCTGTGCGTCGAGGATGTGGCGGTCCCGCGCATCGCCGAGGCCGTGGGCACGCCCTTCTATGTCTATTCCAGCGCGGCCCTGACCGAGAATTACGGCCGCTTTGCCGATGCCTTCGCCGGCATGCGCGCCACCATCTGCTATGCGATGAAGGCGAACTCGAACCTGGCCGTGCTGCGCCTGTTCGCCGATCTGGGCGCCGGCGCCGACGTCGTTTCCGAGGGCGAGCTGCGCCGGGCGCTGACCGCCGGCATCCGGCCGGACCGCATCGTTTTTTCCGGGGTCGGCAAGACGCGGCAGGAAATGGCCTTCGCCATCGAGGCGGGCATTCATCAGATCAACGTCGAATCCCTGCCGGAGATGGAGGCCCTGTCGGCGGTCGCCGCAGCGAAGGGCGTGCGGATGCCGATCGCGATCCGGGTCAATCCCGACGTCGATGCCGGCACGCATCACAAGATTTCGACCGGCCGCGCCGAGGACAAGTTCGGCATCGACATCGCCGACGCCCCGGCCGCCTATGCCAGGGCCGCGGCGCTGCCGGGCGTGGAGCCGGTGGCGGTCGCCGTGCATATCGGCTCGCAATTGACCGACCTCGCCCCCTTCCGCGCTGCCTTCGGCCGCGTCGCGGAGCTGGTCGCGACCCTGCGCGGACAGGGGATCGACATCCGGCGCCTCGATCTGGGCGGGGGGCTCGGCATCGTCTATCGCGAAGAGGCGCCGCCGGCACCGGCTGCCTATGCCGCCGTGGTGCGCGAAACGGTGGGCGCGCTGGATTGCGAGATCATGCTGGAGCCGGGCCGGGCGCTGGTCGGCAATGCCGGGCTGCTGGTGACGCGGGTCATCTACATCAAGGAAGGCCGCACGCGGCGCTTCGCCATCGTCGACGCGGCCATGAACGACCTGATCCGGCCGGCCTTGTACGAGGCATGGCACGGCATGCGGCCGGTGCGCGAGCCCGCGCCGGGGACCGCGCCGATCCCGCACGATGTGGTCGGACCGATCTGCGAGACCGGCGACACCTTCACCGTCGCCCGGCCGCTGCCGCCGCTGCTCGCGGAAGAGTTATTGGTCATGGAGGGCGCGGGCGCGTACGGTTCCGCCATGTCCTCGACCTATAACAGCCGGCCGCTGGTGCCCGAGGTCCTGGTCCGCGGCGATGCCTTCGCGGTGGTCCGGGCGCGGCCCGACCATGCCGAGATGCTGCGGCTGGAGCGGCTGGCAAACTGGCAGGATACCGGCGCGCCGGAGCGGCGCGCCGCGGGGGCGGCCCGAACCACCTAGGAGCGCGGATGCGGAAAGCGGCCTGGAGACGGACGGCGACTGGTTCGGGGCGGCTGATCCTGTCCTGGGCTGCGCTCGCCTGGGAACGGCTCTGGCCGGCGCTGTGGCCGGCCGTCGGCGTCTCCGGACTGTTCCTGCTGCTCGCCCTGCTCGACCTTCTTCCCGCCCTGCCGGGCTGGCTGCATGCGATCGTGCTGGTGTTGCTGGCGGCCGGCATCGTCGAGGGATTGCGACGCGGCCTGCGCGGGCTGCATCTGCCCGACCGCAAGGCGGCGCTGCGCCGGCTGGAACGGGTCAACGCCCTGCGACACCGCCCGCTGCAGACGCTGGAGGACCGCCTGCCCGGCGGCCGGCCGGCCGACCCGGCGGCACGGGCACTCTGGGCCGAGCACCAAGCCCGCATGCGGGCGGCCGTCGCGAAGCTTCGCGTCGGCGCGCCGTCGCCGAAGCTGTACCGGCACGACCCCTTCGCCCTGCGCCTCATGCTCGGACTGGGGTTGTTCCTGGCCGTCCTGCTGGCCGGCGAGGATGCGGCAAACCGCCTGTCCCGCGCGCTGATGCCCCAGATTGCCCTGTGGCAGCCCGCACCGCCGGCCGTGCTCGACGCCTGGATCGCCCCGCCGGAGCATACCGGCGAGCCGCCCCGGTTCCTGGCCGCGACGCCGGCCGGCGAAACGACCCTGCTGACCGTTCCGCAGGGCAGCCGGCTGGTCGCGCGGGTCAGCGGCGGACGCGGAACGCCCGTGCTGGCCATCGCGCCGTCCGGCGAGAACGAAGGTCCGGCGCGCGAAATCCCCTTCGCCGCGGTGCCCGGCCCCTCCGGCGACAGCCATCGCCTGGAGCAGCCCCTGGAAACCGGCGGCACGGTCACGGTGCAGCAGGGCCGGACGGTGCTAGCCGGCTGGCACATCGAGATACAGCCCGACACGGCGCCCAGCATCGCCTTTGCCAAGCCGCCCTCGCAGACGCGCAACGCGGTGCTGCGGCTGGATTTCCGCGCGACGGACGACCACGGCATCGAGCATGCGACCGCACAGATCCGCCGCCTCGACGAATCGCAGACGGCGGCCGGCGAACCGATGACCGTCGACCTGCCGCTCGGCAGCAACCGGCGCCGGCTGACCGGCACCAGCTATCACGACCTGACGCCGCATCCCTGGGCGGGCCTGCCGGTCGAGATCGTGCTGAGCGCCACCGACAGCATCGGGCAGGAAGGCCGCAGCGAAGCGGTGCGCACCGTGCTGCCGGAACGCCTGTTCAACCATCCCGTCGCCCGCGAGATCGTCGCCGAGCGCCGGCGCCTCAGCGCCAATCCGGCGGCCAATGCCTTGGAAGTCGGGCTGGCGCTGCGCATCATCGCCTGGCAGCCGGAGCGATATAACGAGGATCATGTCGTCTTCCTGGCGCTGACCAGCACCGCGCACCGGCTGGACCGCGACCGCGGCATCCGCACCGGCGACCCGGAGGTTCTGGCCGGGGTGCAGCAAGTGCTGTGGGAGACCGCGCTGCGGGTGGAGGACGGCAAGCTGTCGCTGTCCGCGAACGCTTTGCGGCAGGCCGAGCAGGCGCTGCGCGACGCCCTGAAGAACGACGCCGAGGACGCGGAGATCGAGCGTCTGCTCGACCAGCTCGAAGCGGCGATGAACGAGTATCTGGACGAACTGGCGCGCATGCAGCCCGACGGGCAGCAGATGCAGCCGGCGCGGCCCGATCCGCGTGCCACCGTCCTGCGGCGCGAGGATTTGCGCCGCATGCTGGACCGCATCCGCGAGTTGAACCGCAGCGGCGCCCGCGAGGCGGCCCAGCAGATGCTGGCGCAGATGCAGTCGATGATGGAGAATCTGCGCACCCAGCAGCGCATGGCCGGACCGAACGGCGAGAACCAGCGCGCGATGCAGGCCCTGCGCGACCTGCAGAAGCTGATCGAGGGCCAGCAGGAACTGCTGGACGAGACCTTCCGCGATTCCCAGGACGAGGCGGCGGGGCAGCCGATGCCGGGGATGCCGGGCCAGGGGCAGCAAGGACAGCAGGGTCGGGGCCAGCCCTCGCAGCAATCGATGGATCGCGCGACCCGCCAGGAGCAGCTGCGCCGCCAGCTGGGCGACGTGATGCGCCGGCTGGGCGAGATGTCCGGCAATATCCCGCGCCCGATGGGCCGCGCCGAGGGCGAGATGCGTCGGTCCGGCGAAGCCTTGCAGCAGGGCCAGACCGGCCAGTCGGTCGATGCGCAGACGCGCGCGGTGGATCAACTCCAGCAGGGCGCGCGAAGCGCGACCGACGAGCTGATGCGCATGCTGGGCCAGGGCGAAGGCATGGAACAGACGGGGCCGGACGGATCGCCCCTGCCCCGCGACCCCCTGGGCCGGCTGCCGCCCGAGGCCGGCGACGGGCTCAGCACCGGCGATGTCGGACTGCCCGAAGGCGAGGGCCTGCGACAGGCGCGGGAGATTCGCGACGAGCTGCGCCGCCGCGCCAGCGACCCCAGCCGGCCGGCATCCGAACGCCAGTATATCGACCGGCTGCTGCGCCAGTTCTGATGCATTCCTCGCCCGCGGTGTAGTATCCCCGCGGTCAACCGAGGGAGCCGCCATGAAAGCCGTTACCGTCGCCGAATTCGGACCGCCGGAAAGTCTCCGCTGGGCCGAGATGCCTGCGCCCCAGCCGGGACCGGGGCAGGTCGCGATCCGGGTGCGGGCGGCGGGGCTGAACTTCGCCGACACGCTGATGGTGGCGGGCAAGTATCAGGTGAAGCCGGACCTGCCCTTCGTCCCGGGCATGGAGGCGGCGGGCGAGGTGATCGCCTGCGGTGCCGGCGTGACGCGCTTCCGGCCAGGCGACCGGGTGATGGCGGTGTGCGACAGCGGCGCCTTCGCCGAGCAGGCGGTGGCGCATGAATCCGCCGTCTACGCCATCCCCGAAGCCATGGATTTCGCCACCGCCGCCACATTTCCCATCGTCTACGGCACCGCGCATCTGGCGCTGGGTGCGCGCGGGCGGCTCAAGCCGGGCGAGACGCTGCTGGTGCACGGCGCGGCGGGCGGCGTCGGCCTGGCTGCGGTGGAGATCGGCAAGCGCATGGGCGCGACGGTGATCGCCACCGCCGGCAGCGCCGAGAAGCTGGCGCTGGCCCGGGCGCATGGCGCCGACCACGTCATCGACTATACCGCCGGCCCGTTCATCGACGCGGTCAAGGATATCGGTCTGGCCGATGCGGTGTTCGACCCGGTCGGCGGCGACGTGTTCGACCAGTCGCTGCGCTGCGTGAACTGGGAGGCCCGCATCCTGGTGATCGGCTTCGCCGCCGGGCGCATCCCGCAGGCACCGGCCAACATCCTGCTGGTCAAGAACGTCGATGTCGTGGGCGTGTTCTGGGGCGCCTATCGCCGCCGCGCGCCGCAGCAGGTGCGCGACGGCATCGAGGAACTGCTCGGCTGGTGGCGGGAGGGCGCGCTCAAGCCGCATGTCTCGATGACGTTTCCGGCGCAGCGCACCGCCGAGGCGATGGCGGCACTGCTCGGCCGCGCGACGACGGGCAAGGTGGCGATCGCCCTGGAGGGCTGACGCCGCCCGCCCGTCATAGTCGCAAGCGCCCTACTTGATCGGCGAGAAGGGCACCGGCACCAGCACCTTGTTCTCCTGATGCATGATCAGGTCCTGGATCTTGTCGCGATAGGGCTGCCAGCGCGGGTCGGCGTCGCGCGCCTTCCGCCGGGCCTCCATGTCGCCCATGTCCTTGTAGCCCCACAGATGCACGACCTGGTTCAACGGCCCGACCGCGACCTGGAAGAAGCCGATCAGCCCGCCGAGATGCTGCTCCATGATCGGCACGGCCTCGTTGCCGCACAGGTTGACGAAGGTCGAGACGCGATTGGGCTTGAGCGTGTACGTGCGGTGGTCGATGATCATGGCGAATTCCTTCCCATTGCGTGAGTGTCCCGGCCAGCCGGATGGCGGCCGCAACTCACGGTAAGGCGAACCGGACCCCACAGGAAACGCTCTCGGAGGCGACATGCAGTACGTCAATCTCGGCCGTTCCGGCCTCAGGGTTTCACGCCTCGCGCTCGGCTGCATGAACTGGGGGTCGAAGACCTTCCGCGAATTCGTGCTGGACGAGGACGAGGCCCGCGCGGTGATCCGCAAGGCGCTGGACCTCGGCATCAACTATTTCGACACCTCGGATTTCTATGGCAGCGGCGACTCGGAGACGATCCTGGGCCGGGCGCTGAAGGACATGGCCAGCCGCGAATCCGTGGTGATCGCGACCAAGGTCTATTCTGCGACCGGCCCCTCGGTGATGGAGCGCGGCCTGTCGCGCAAGCATATCCGCCACGCCGTCGATGCCTCGCTGCGCCGCCTGCAGACCGACTACATCGACCTCTATCAGCTGCACCAGCAGGACGCGACGACGCCGCTGGAGGAGACGATGGAGGCCCTGGCCGACCTCGTCCGCGCGGGCAAGGTGCTGTATGTCGGCGCGTCCAACCATTTCGCCTGGCAGCTGGCGCGCGCGATCCACGCCGCCGACCGCAACGGCTGGCCGCGCTTCATCAACTATCAGGGCTTCCACAACCTGCTCTACCGCGAGGAAGAGCGCGAGACGATGCCGCTGATCGCCTCGGAAGGCATCTCGGCCACGCCCTGGAGCCCGCTCGCCCGCGGCTTCCTGGCCGGCAACCGCACCCGCGAGAGCTTCGGCGACACGCTGCGCGCCAAGACCGACAAGCGCACCCATTCCTGGTTCTACACCGATGCCGATTTCGCCATCGTGGACCGGGTGAAGGAGGTCGCGGCGCGGATCGGCGTCACCCCGGCGCAAATCGCCATCGCCTGGCTGCTGCACGACCCGCGCGTGGCCGCCCCCATCGTCGGCGTGTCGCGGCCGGACCAGCTTGAAGGGAATGTCGCCGCGCTCTCGGTCAAGCTGACCCGCGAGGACTGCGCCTATATGGAGGAGCCCTATGTGCCCCGGAAGATCCTGGGCATGGGGCTGAGCACCGAAGGCGCCACCTGACCCCAGGGGCCGGGCGCCATCTGCCGCTCAATGCAGGTGGCGCTTGCCCTCGGGCGGCACCGCCACCGAGACCGCGGCTTCGGAGACCATCAGATCGAGGTCCCAGCCGGCCTTGCTTGCCAGGGTGCTGATCTGGTGCAGGAGGCCGTGCAGCAGTTCGGCGTTGAGGCCGAGCGAGATGTCGCGCCCGTCGTCGGTCCGAAGGGTGAGGTGGGTGATGCCGTTCTCGCCCATGCGGCAATTGCCGCCGACCACCAGAAGCGGCACCTCGGTCAGGGGCGTATTGCGCTTTTCCTGATCGTGCGGCTTGTCCAGCTTGACCTTCTGCAGCGCTTCCTGATGCGCCACCGCCCGCACCACCTCTTTGGCGCGGCCTGTCGGCGCCTGCACCTGCTGCGCCGGAGCGCCGTCGCTGGACTGGATCAACGCCGGCCACAGAACCTTGACGAAGCGCCGGGTCAGCCAGAGCTGTGCCTCCATGCCGCCGGTCGTGCTGATGCGGAAGAGCAGGCGGTCCTGCTCCGCCGAGTAGCTCATCGTCATCTGGTGCAGCGCGTTCGACATCGCCCGTCCATCCGTTCCCGCGCGCGCCCCCGGTTCATCCCCGGCGGCGTCAGCGCGTCTTGGGAACCTCGAAGCCCGCCAGCTCCTCGACCAGCCGGATGACCTCGCTCATATCCGCATTCTGGCCGAAACGGGCATAGGCCGTCATGAAAAGTTGACGCGCCGACAACGCGACCGACATCGGCACGCCCAGCTCCTCGGCCTCCTCCTGCCACAAGGTCATGTCCTTGCGGATGATGTAGAGACCGGAGCCGTAGTCGAATTCGCGGGTCAGGATGTGATCCGGCACCTTGGTCAGGGTCGCGCTGTTCTGGCCCGAGCCGGTGTTCAGCACCTCCAGCATCGTCTCGGGGTCGAGCCCGGCCTTGGCGCCCATCACCATCGCCTCGCAGGCGACCGCGAGATTGGTGACCGAGACGATGTTGTTCACCAGCTTCATCGTCTGCGCCACGCCCGGCTTCTCGCCCAGATAGACCAGCTTGCTGGAGGCGGCCTCCAGCATCGGCCGCACCTGCTCGTAGGCGGCCTTCGGTCCGGCCGCCATGATCGTCAGCGTGCCGGCCCGCGCGCGCGGCGAGCCGCCGGAAATCGGTGCGTCGACCACCGCGATGCCCTTGGCGCCCAAGGTCTCGGCCGCGCGCAGCAGGGTCGGCCGGCCGACCGTGCCCAGATTGACGAACACCTTGATCGCCTTGCCATGCACCACGCCGTCGGCGCCGCCGACCACCGCTTCGAAGGCCGGGTTGCTGGGCAGGCAGCCGAACACCAGCGCCTCGCGGTCGGCGACGTCGCGCGGCGAGGCGGCCAGCCGCGCCTGCCGCTCCAGCAGCGGTGCGGCGGCGGCCTCGTTCACGTCGAACACGGTCATCGCCTTCTCCGCCCCCAGCATGTTGAGCGCGATGCCCTGGCCCATGCTGCCCACGCCGATGAATCCGACGCTCATGCCCGTCTCTCCGTGTTGCCGATGTCGCAGGTCACCGCGACGGACGCCGCGGCTGGATGCTCACACTAGAACCGGGCGCGGTGGCGTGCAAATGCCGGCACTTCTGGCATACTCGCCGAACGAAAAGTCTGGGAGGACCGCCGCGATGGCAAAGACGCATCCCCTGTTCGACCTGATCGACCGCCTAGTCTGCCTGGATATCGGCGGCCGCGGCATGGCCGGGCTGTTCGAGCCCGCCCGGGCCCGCCATGACGAGCCGGTCTGCCTCGCCGCCGCGCGCCCCTTCGCGGCGCTGCAGCGCGGCGACGTCGCCTTCATCCTGACCGGCTCGCTGTCGCGCGCCAGCGTCACCACCCGGATCGCCGAGAATGACGGGCCGATGGGCGCCGCCGTGCTGGCGCGCGCGGTCAGCTACGGCTTCAACGCGATCCCGGTGGTGCTGTGCGACGCCTCGACCGTGGACAAGGTGGCGGCGATGGTCCAGCTCGCCGGCTGCAACGTGATGACCATGGAGGAGGCGCGGCGCGGCACCTCGCTGCCGCGCTTCACCGCGGTCGCGGTCATGGCCACCGGCGCCATCGACGATGCCGAGGCGCAGACGCTGTCGAAGCGGCAGATGGACGCGTACGCGCCCAAGGTCGTGCTGTCGGTGGAGCGCGCCGGCCTGACCGCCGACGGCACCTATCGCAACGCGCTGGGCCAGGACTACAGCGAGGGGCGCGAGCGGCTGGACCATCTGGTGTTCGAGGCGCAGCGCCGCGGCATCCCGACAATCGGCATCGGCGATGGCGGCAACGAGATCGGCATGGGCGCGGTCAAGCAGGCGGTGTTCGAGCATGTGCCCTACGGCCCGCAGCTCTGCGCCGAATCCAGCACCGATGTGCTGATCCCGGCCGGCGTGTCCAACTGGGGCTGCTATGCGCTGGCCGCCGTGCTGGCGATCCTGACCGGCAACCCGACCCTGGCGCATACGCCGGAACTGGAGCGCCGGATGATCGAGGCGGCGGCGCAGATCGGCCTGATCGACGGCATGGCCGGGCGGCTCGACCCCACGGTCGACGGCATGCCCATCGCGGTGCATTGCGGCCTCGTCTCGATGCTGGCCAACATCGTCGAGCGCGCGGTCCGGCAGGGCGTCAAGGCATAGCCGCACTGTCCTTCGATCCCCTTGCAATGCCCGGTGCGCCGCCGGAGAATGCGCACCAGAAAAACGTGTCCGCTTGGGAGTGAGACGCCATGATGCTGGACCATCGTCTGGTCGGCCCCGGTTTTGCCGCCGAAGTGAAGGGCGTGGACCTGTCGAAGCCGCTCGACGACGCGACGTTCCGCGCCGTGCGCGACCTGTGGATGAAGCACAAGGTGCTGGTGTTCCGCGGCCAGTCGCTGAACGAGGATGGGATGATGCGGTTCACCGAGCCCTTCGGCGACCTGTTCGTCCATGTCCGCTCGCAGTTCCACAGCAAGGCGCACAAGGAGGTGATGATCCTCACCAACACCGTGCCCTATGACGACACGCGCGGCGCGGTGGGCGACAACACCGAACTGCACTGGCACACCGACCAGGCCTATACGGCGAAGCCCGTCTGGGGCACCGTGCTGCATTCGCTGGAGATCCCGCGCGAGGGCGGCTCGACCTGGTTCGCCGATCTGGCCCAGGCCTGGGAGAAGCTGCCGGCGGCGCTGAAGGCGCGCGTGGCCAGCCTGCGCACCCGCTTCTCCATCGACGGGCCGAAATACACCATGCATCAGGATGTGCCCGAGGAGCAGAAGCGCGCCTCGCCGGACGTCGTCCATCCGATGCTCCGCAAGCATCCCTATCTCGGCCACACCATCCTGTATGTCAGCCCGTCGCATGCCATGGCCATCGAGGGCATGGACGAGGCCGAGGCGAAGCCGCTGCTCAAGGAGCTGGCAGACTGGGCCAGCCGTCCGGAGTTCGTCTATTCGCATCAGTGGCAGCTGGGCGACGTCATCATGTGGGACAACACCCAGACCATGCACCGGCGCGACCCCTTCCCGGAGGGCGAGCGGCGGACCCTGCTGCGCACCGGCTTCTACCTGCCGGATGCCCTGGCCGTGCCGATCGCGGCGTAAGCCGATGGAGAGCCTGCGCGACCGCATCGGCATCGACATCGGCGCGCGCATGCCGGTGGAGGAGGGCCTGGACTGGGCCGTCCGCAACGATGTGCGCTATGTCGATTTCCAGCTCGACAAGGGCCGCAACGCGGTCACGCAGTTCGACGAGGCGCGCTGCGCCGCGATCCGCGAAACCTGCGCGGCGCGCGGCATCCATCTCGGCCTGCACACGCTGTCGGCGGTGAACATCGCCGAGTATTCGCCCTTCCTGTCCGAGGCGACCGACGCCTATCTGCGCGCCTATGTGGACGTCGGCACCATGCTGGGGGCGGAGTGGATCGTCGTGCATGCGGGATACCACTTCACCTCCGATGTCGAGCCGCGCATCCAGGCCAGCATCGCCCGCCTCAAGCGCGCCAGCGCCTATGCCGAGGAGAAGGGCCAGACCCTGCTGCTGGAGAACATGAACTTCGAGCCGGAGACGGCCGAGGTGCATTACCTGGGCCAGACCTTGGACCAGTGCCGGCGCTATTTCGGTGAGCTGACCTCGCCGGCCCTCAAATGGGCCTTCACGGTCAACCATGCGCATATCGAGCCCGAGGGCATCGACGGCTTCATCGACGCCCTGCCGCTGTCGCGCTGCGAGGAGGTGCGGATCGCCGACAATCGCGGCGACCGCGAGGAGCACCTGCCCATCGGCGCGGGCAATATCGACTTCAAGGCGATGTTCGACCGGATCGAGGGCGCCGGCTTCCGCGGCCACTACATCAACGCCTTCGTCAGCCTCGACTCGATGCTCGAAGGCCGCGAGAAGCTGGTCGCCATCGCCGAGGGAAGGGGCTAAGGGCAAGCCTGTCTTCGGTGCGCCGCAACGGTCGAAAGAGATGGCCGGGTCGAGCCCGGCCATGACGACCCTCAATCATATTCGTCATGCGCGGACTTGATCCGCGCATCTCCATGGACCACGGCCTCAGTCGAAGCCGTACAGCTTCGCCGGGTTGTCGGCCATGATCGCGTCGCGCGTCTTCGCGTCGGCCACCCAGTCGAGCAGGATGTCCAGTGCGTCCGCCTCTTCCGGCCGCTGGCCCGCCTCATGCCCCGGATGCGGCCAGTTCGCCGCCCAGACCAGCCGGTCGGGCCGCGCCTCGGCCAGCGCCTGGATGCGGGGGCCGAGATCGGCGAATTTCGGCGGCCCGTCCAGCGAGGACAGATAGGGCGCCGAGATCTTCACCCAGCAGCGGCCCGTCTCCAGGAAGCGCAGCAGCGCCTGGAAGCCCTTGTCCTGCACGCCCGTATCCGCCGGCGTCCGGCCGACATGGTCGATCACGATATCGACCGGCAGCTTCGCCATTTGCGGAATCGCGTCCTCCATCCAGTGGCCTTGCGACTGGACCTGGATATGCCAGCCGAGCGACGCGATCCGCCGCGCCATGTCCGGCGCGTCCTTCAGCGTCAAATCCCCCGCCAGCAGATAGAAGCGCATGCCGCGGATGCCGGCCTCGTGCAGGTCGGCGAGTTCGCCCTTGCCGACATCGGGCCGTGTCACGGCGATGCCGCGCGCGCGGTCCAGCCCCAGCGCCCGGATCGCATCCAGGGTCGCGCGGTTGTCGCGTCCGTAGAGCGCCGGCTGCACGATCACCGCCCGCTCGATCCCCAGCCGCTTCAGCATTGCGTCATAGGCGTCCACCGTCGCCAGATAGGGCGGATGGCGGCCGGCGATGCGCGGGTAGAGATCGGCGGGGCCATAGATATGCGAATGGCATTCGCAGGATTTCGGCGGGCATTTGAACCGGGGCGCCCGCCCCTCGCCGCCGATGATGCGCAGTTCCGTCTCCATTACGTCCTCCCGTTCTTGTCGTTGTCGCTTTTTGCAGTGTCAGCCGGCCTTGAGCGCGGCGCCGATTCGCTGCGCCGAGGCGACCCGCTTCTCGCGCAGCGCCGCGGTGCGCTTGCGCAGGCTCTCCACCAATTCCGGCGGCGCCTTGTCCGTAGAACCGCAATCATAGGGCGGCTGCGGGTCGTATTCAGCCTGAAGCTGGATTTCCTGCGCCACCGTCTTGCCGAACAGCCGGTCGGCGACGCGCAGCCCGAAATCGATGCCCGAGGACACACCCGCCCCGGTGATGACATTGCCGTCCTCGACCACCCGCTCGGGCACCGGAATCGCCCCGAAACAGGCGAGCAGATCGACCGCCTGCCAATGGCTGGTCGCGCGCCGCCCCTTGAGCAGCCCGGCCGCGCCCAGCAGCAGCGAGCCGCTGCAAACCGAGGTGACGAGCCGGGCGGTGGCGCCGGCGCGGCGCAGATAAGCGATCAACGCGGCATCGTCCATCGCCGGCAGCTGCCCCGGCCCGCCCGGCACGAACAGGATGTCGGGATCGGGGAATTCGTCGAAGGTAGCGTCCGGCGTCAGGATCAGCCCGCGGTCGGTCCGCACGGGATCCCGGCTGCCGGCGACGAGCCGGATTTCGACATCCGGCATACGCGCCATCATCTCGTAGGGGCCGGTAAGATCGAGCTGCGTCAGGCCGGGGAACAGCACCATCGCGATACGCAGCGGTGCGGGATTAGGCGACATGGGGAACCTCCGATTCGGCAACCCAGGGACGATAGGGCGGATGCAGTCCGGACGGAAGCGTTGCATGCCGGTTCGGACTGCGGAACGTTCCGCTCAAGATGCTGTTGTTATATCCTTTGGGAGCCCAATATCTTAGCCGTCCGGTCCAGCGAAGGAACGACGTCCATGCTCACGCGCGCCATCCGCCTTGCCCTCCTGCCCCTGCTTGCGGTGCTTCTGCTGACCGCGCCGGCCCGTGCCGCCACGGATCAGGAGGAACTGGTCTCCGATGCCCGGGAGACGGTGGACCTTCTGCTGCAGAACCACGATATGGGCCCCTATGTCCGCAACTACCTGCAGAAGGCCAAGGCCGTCCTGGTCCTGCCGGCCATGCTCAAGGGCGCCTTTTTCGTCGGTGCCGAGGGCGGAACCGGCGTTCTACTGGCGCGCGGCAATGGCGGCTGGAGCTATCCGGCCTTCTTCGTGATGGGGTCGGGAAGCTTCGGCCTGCAACTGGGCGGACAGGCCTCGCGGATGATCCTGATCATCATGACCGACAAGGCACTGACCGCCGTCCTGGACGGCAAGGTCAAGCTCGGCGGCGATCTGAGCGCCGCGATGGGGCCAGTCGGCGTGGGGGCCGAGGCTTCGACGACCATCAATCTCGGCGCCGACATCTACAGCTACGCGCTGAACAAGGGCGCCTTCCTGGGCGCCAGCGTCGAGGGCGCCGTCGTCTATCCGCGCGAACCCTGGAACCAAGCCTATTACAACGATCCGGCCGCCGCGCCGCGCGGCATCGTGCTGGACGGGCGCTACGCCAACCCGCAGGCCGATCCGCTGCGCAACCGGCTGGCCGAGGTCCGCTGATCCAGCGTCGGCTTGCGTGACAACCGCATGACGGCGTGTCTGAATGACATCGCCTCATGCCGTCCTTCGATGCCTACCTCATGGTCGACTGGAGCGCCGCCGCGACGCCGCGGCGGGGCGCCGACAGCATCTGGATCGGCCTGACGCGGCGCGGCCGCATCCGAACCCGCCTCAGCCTGCTGGAGAACCTGCCGACGCGCGCGGTCGCGACCGCGCGGATCGGCGACATCCTGTCCCGCCTGCTGCGCCGCGGCGACCGGGTTCTGGCCGGCTTCGACTTTCCCTTCGGCTATCCCGCGGGCACGGCGGCGCGCCTCGGCCTCCCCGGCCTGCCCTGGCGGCATATGTGGCAGCTGCTGGACGATTCTCTTGCGGACGGGCCGGACAATCGCAACAACCGGTACGCCCTGGCAGCCGGATTGAATGCGCGTCTCGGCGGCGAGGCCTTCCCCTTCTGGGGCCATGGCAGCCCGTCGGACATCCCCTTGCTGCTGCGCCGGGGGCGGCGGCCCCACGGGCCGGACGATCTGGCGGAGCGGCGCCTATGCGACCGCCGCCTGCCCGGGGCGCAGCCGGTCTGGAAGCTGGCCGGTATCGGCTCGGTGGGCGGGCAGGCCCTGACCGGCATCCCGCGGGTCTGGCAATTGCGCCGCGATCCGCGGTTGGCCCTGGCGACGCAGATATGGCCGTTCGAGACCGGACTCGCCGACGATCCGCGAGCGCAGCTTGTGCTGGCCGAGGTTTATCCCTCCATCGTGCCGCCGCTGCCCTTGCCCGGCCTGCCGCGCGATGCCGGACAGGTCGCGGCGGTCGGACGGCATCTTGCGGGTCTCGACGCCGCAGGCCGTCTTGCGCCTCTGTTCGCGGCCGACCCCGCCCTGTCGGCAGCGGAGCGGCGAGCGGTGGAGCGCGAGGAGGCCTGGGTGCTGGGCGTCGCCGACCGGGTGGTACGGTGAGCCGGCACGGTGGTATTGCTTGGTCTATGACAGAGCAGCCTTTCTGGAAGCGAAAGACGCTTTCGGCGATGACCCGGTCGGAGTGGGAATCGCTCTGCGACGGCTGCGGCCAGTGCTGCCTGCACAAGCTGGAGGACGAGGACAGCGGCGATATCGGCCTGACCGACGTCGCCTGCCGCCTGCTGGACACCGAAAGCTGCCGCTGCCGCGACTACAAGAACCGGCAGGCTTCTGTACCCGACTGCGTGCGGCTGACGCCGGGGGCGGTGCGACGGCTGCGCTGGCTGCCCGGCAGCTGCGCCTATCGCCTGGTCGCGGAAGGTCGCGATCTGGCGTGGTGGCATCCGCTCGTCTCCGGCGATCCCGAGAGCGTGCACCGGGCCGGGATTTCGGTACGCGGCCGCGTCGTGTCGGAGGACGCGGTGGAGGATTTAGAGGCGCATGTCCAGGCCTGGCTGGCGGCGGGCGCCGACCCCTTCGAGGGATCGGAGCGCTGATGCGCAGCGCCGCCCCCGCCGATCCGCCGGAACTGATCCTCGACCGCGACGGTCGCCGGATCGTGCTGTCGGTCCGCCGCAGCCCACGGGCACGGCGGCTGGCGCTGAAGCTCGACCCCGGTGCCGGCATGCCGGTTCTGGTTCTGCCGCCACGGATGCCGCTCGCCAGGGGCCAGGCCTTCGCCGAGCAGAACTGGCAATGGCTCGCGACGCGGCTGGACCGCCTGCCCGGCCGGGTCGCCTTCGCCGACGGCGCCACGGTTCCGCTCCGAGGCATTCCGCATACCGTCCGCCATGCGCCGGACCTGCGCGGCGTGGTTCGCGCCCTCGACGGCCGGATCGAGGTCTCGGGACGGCCCGAGCACCTGTCCCGAAGGCTGGGCGACTGGCTGCGCCGCGAGGCGCGGCGCATCGTCGTGCCGCTGGCGCATGAGAAGGCGGCGGCCCTGAACCGCAAGCCGGCCAGGATCAGCCTTCGCGATCCGCGTAGCCGCTGGGGAAGCTGTTCCTCGCAAGGGCGACTGGCCTTCAGCTGGCGGCTGATTATGGCCCCCAGCACCGTGCTGGACTATGTCGTTGCGCATGAGGTGGCGCATCTTGTCGAACTGAACCATTCGCCTGCGTTCTGGGGCGTGGTCGCATGCCTGACGCCGCATCTGGAGGAAGGCCGCACATGGCTGAAGCAGAACGGCCATGGCCTGCATCGCTACGGCTGAATCGGGTGCCGCGCGGACGACTTGGCGGCCTCGTGCGAATGGATGAATAATTGCGCCCTTGAAAGGACGCGGTCGGGGAGGGAGGCAGAGACACTATGGCGGGCGCGGCGCAGCGGCCCCCGATCGCGGTCAAGACGAATCTCTCGCTCGCGGGCGGCCTGATCCTTCTGATGCTGTTCCAGTATTTCGCGCTGCCGCTCTGGCTGCTGCCGCGCGATCCTTCCTGGGGATGGCTGCTGCTGCCGATCGCGCTGACCACGACGACCTATTGGGCCTTGGTGCATGAGGCGTTCCACGGCGCATTGCATCCGGACCCGCGCACCAATACGGGCCTGGGACGCCTTCTGGCGGTGCTGTTCGCGGCACCCTATTGGCCATTGCGTTTCGGCCACTTGTCGCATCATGCGCTGAACGGCAAGCCGAGCGACCGGCCGGACCTTTACGATCCGCGCCGCCGCAGCCTCGGCTGGGCACGGTTCCTGTTCTATCTGCGCCTGTTCATCGCACTCTATGCGGTCGAGCTGGCCGCCTCCTTCCTCAGCTTCCTGCCACGGCGGCGGCTGGAGCGCGTGATCCGGAAAATCTATTACGAAGGGAATCCGGACGCGCGGCGGCTGCCCGATCTTGCGGTCAAGTTCCTGATGGAGCCGGCACGGATGCGCCAGATCCGGATCGACGGCATCATGATCTGGGCAGCGCTGATCGGCGCCTTCGCCTGCTATGGCTGGAACGGTTGGATGCTGCTGCTGGCGTTCCTGGCGCGCGGCTTCCTGATCTCGTTCATGGACAACGCGCTGCATTACGGCGGGCCGGTGGCGGACATCCAGCATGCCTTCAACGGCTGGCTGCCGCGCTGGGCGGGGCCTCTGGTGCTGCATTTCAACCTGCACCGGACCCACCACATTTACCCGAACCTGCCCTGGTCCGCCCTTCCCGACGCGTTCGCGGCGCAGGAGCAGCGCTTCGACGGGCATTTCCTGGTCCTGCCGCTGCGCCAGCTGCGCGGCCCCATCCCCTATGAACCGCGCGTCGGACGGGCCGCTGCCGAGTAGGCGGTGTTATGGAGTCGCCGCGGAGAGGTCGGTTCCGCCGAGCCCCAACAGCGGCCGTGCCGGCAGGCCCGACAGCGCATCGCGCATCGCCTCGTGCCAGATGCCGGCCGGAACGCTGCCGCCGGCCACGCCGTCCATCGGCTTGCCGTCGTCGTTGCCCACCCAGACCGCGGTTACCAGTTCGGCTGTGTAACCGATGAACCAGGCATCCCGGTTGTCGCTGGTCGTACCCGTCTTTCCGGCCACCGGCCGGTCGAGGCGCGCGCGACGTGCCGTTCCCCAGGATACCGCGGCGCCCAGCAGATCGTTGACCAGCGCAACGTCCTGCCGCTCGACCACGCGGCCGGGTCCTGCGCCCTGGCGCCGGTACAGCACCTCGCCGCCGCCCGTGCGGACCCGTTCGATGGCATAGGGCCACACCGCCACGCCCTCATTCGCCAGCACCGCATAGGCGCCGGCCATCTCCAGCAGCGTGACCTCGTTCGATCCCAGGGCAAGCGACGGATCGGGCGCCAGCGGCGCCGTCACGCCCAGCCGGCGCGCCGCGTCGATCACCCGGGCACGGCCGACCCGCTCGGCGATCTGGACCGCGACCGAATTGGAAGACCGGGCCGCGGCCTCGCGCAGCGTGATACGGCCGCGATATTCGCCGTTGTAGTTCCGCGGCGCCCAGCTTCCGACGCTGACCGGCTGGTCGACGACGGAATCGCCGGGCCGCATCCCAGCTTCGATGCCGGCCAGGAACACGAACATCTTGAAGGCCGAACCCGGCTGGCGGAACGCCTGGGTGGCCCGGTTGAACGGGCTGGCCCGGTAATCCCGACCGCCGACCATGCCGCGGACGGCACCGTCGGGCGACAGCATCGCGACCGCGCCCTGCCCGACATCCTTGGCCGTTCCCGACGCCAGCCCGGATTCGAGGCTGCGCTCGGCGATCGATTGCAGACGCGGGTCGAGCGTGGTTTCCACCACAAGGTCCTGGGCAGCCACCCCGACATAGTCGTCAAGCTGCGCCAGCACCCAATCGGTGAAATATCCCAGCTGCTGCGCCGCGCCGCCGGGCGGCGCCACCTGCAGCGGCGCCTGCCCGGCGGCGGCGGCCGCATCCGCCCGCAGATAGCCCGCCTCCACCATGTTCGACAGCACGACCCGCCCGCGCGCCGCGGCACGCGCCGGATCGCTCAGCGGATTGTCGCGCGAGGGCGCCTTCAGAAGCCCGGCCAGCACCGCCGCCTGGAACAGGTCGAGCGACGCGGCCGGCTTGCCGAAATAGTGCCGCGCCGCCGCATCGACGCCATAGGCGCCGCCGCCCATATAGACGCGGTTGAGATAGACGGTCAGGATCTGGGCCTTGGTGAATTTCCGCTCCAGCCAGAAGGCGAGCATCAGTTCCTGGATCTTGCGCTTCATGGTGCGCTCGCGCCCGAGGAACAGGTTCTTTGCCAGCTGCTGCGTGATCGTGCTGCCGCCCGCGACCACGCGGCCGGCGGTCATGTTCGTCACCGCAGCGCGCGTCACGCCGATCAGGTCGATGCCCGGATGGCTGAAGAAACGCCGGTCCTCGGTCGCCAGGATCGCCTGGATCAGATGCGGGGGGAGCGCATCCGGCGTGACCGGCTCGCCATAATAGTCGCCGCGGCGCACCAGCACGCTGCCGTCTGCCGCCAGAATGCTGACGACCGGGCGCCGCGTCGCGGCGGCCAGCGCCGAAGTATCGGGAAGATCGTGGGCATACCATGCCAGAACGCCCGCCACCGCGATTCCGGCCCAGACCGCCACGGTGGCGAAGAACCGCAGCAGGATACGCGGCCAGCGCCGCGTCGCCTTGCGCGACGGGCGGCGGTCGGCGCGCGGCCCGGCCTTCCGGGCAGGCGTGCCCTCCCGGCCGCCCCCGCGCAGGGTCGGTTCGCGACGCTCGCGCTGTTGCCTGCGTGCCATTCGCTAAATCTTGTGTCCGATAACCCCGTACACCCACAACAGTTTAGCAGATACTGCAAGCCCCCTGCGGCGTTTTCGTCCTTGCATAATCGCAAGCGCGAATTATTATCAATTCAGGCTGGAATACATGACGTTGAAGCGTGGGCTTTAACTTTCGCGTAAAACATGCCATATGATGGATCATGACGAGTCAGCGCCCCTATACTGAAGTCCTCGATCGGCTGAAGCGGGCCGGGCTGCGCCCGACACGGCAGCGGCTGGCTTTGGCGAAGCTGCTGTTCGATGGGCCGGACCGGCATGTCACGGCCGAGCAGCTTCACGGCGAGGCGCAGGGCGCAAGCATTCCGGTGTCGCTGGCGACCGTGTACAACACGCTCCACCAGTTCACGGATGCCGGCCTGCTGCGCGAGGTCGTTGCGGAGCCGGGCCGGTCGTATTTCGACACCAACACCGATTCCCACCACCACTTCTTCCACGTCGCGCGCGGCGAGTTGGAGGATATTCCGGCCTCGGCGATCACGATGAGCGCCCTGCCGCAGGTGCCCGCCGGAACCGCGGTGGAGCGGGTGGACGTGGTGATCCGCTTGAAAGCATCGTAACTGAAACGCGTTTTCAACGCCTCACTTTCTTTCTTAAAATGGTTCTAAATTTGTTGACGCCGCAGCCTGCGGCGGCATAATGCTGTGCATGGGTTGCCGGTGCCGCCGTTCGGCCCCGCCACCACCCGAACGACATGCAGCAGCAGGAGGATCACATGGCGTCCCTTAAAGGCAGCAAGACCGAGAACAACCTGAAGGAAGCCTTCGCCGGCGAGAGCCAGGCAAACCGCCGCTATCTCTATTTCGCGCAGAAGGCGGACGTGGAGGGCTACAACGACGTCGCCGCCGTGTTCCGCTCGACCGCGGAAGGCGAGACCGGCCATGCCCACGGCCATCTGGAATTCCTGGAGGAGGTCGGGGACCCGGCGACCGGAAAGCCGATCGGCGACACCTCGAAGAACCTGGCCGCCGCCATTGCCGGCGAGACCCATGAGTATACGGACATGTATCCGGGCATGGCGCGGACCGCCCGCGACGAGGGCTTCGACGAGATCGCCGACTGGTTCGAGACGCTGGCGAAGGCGGAGAAGAGCCACGCCGGGCGCTTCCAGAAGGCGCTGAACGAGATCGGCTGAGACCGGAAAGGCTGCGGGTGGATCATCCGCCCGCAGCCGCTTCAGCCGATGACGCGGCGGCCGTTGCCGCCACACTCGCACCGACCATCGACCGATCGGAAAGACGACCATGCGCGAAGGCAGCCTGGATGCTCCGACTCGCCACCCCATCGCGTGGCAGGACCCCGATTTCTACGATCCGGCCAAGATCGACGCCGAGATGCGGCGCATCTTCGACATCTGTCATGGCTGCCGGCGCTGCTTCAACCTGTGCGACTCCTTCCCCCGCCTGTTCGATCTGATCGACGAGGCGCCGACCGGCGAACTCGACTCGGTCGACAGCAAGGATTTCAAGCCCGTCGTGGATGCCTGCACGCTCTGCGACATGTGCTTCATGACCAAGTGCCCCTATGTCCCGCCGCATGAGTTCAACCTGGACTTCCCGCATCTGATGCTGCGCTACCGCGCGGCGGAGCTGAAGCGGGGCGAAGTCGGCACCATGGCGCGCGAGCTGACCAAGACCGACCGCAACGGCAAGGTGATGACCACCCTGTCCGGGCTGGCGAACTGGGCAAGCCGCCGCGACAACCGGCTGACGCGCACGGCGATGGACAAGGTGGCCGGCATCCACCCCGACGCCGAGCTTCCGGCCTATGCGCGCCGCACCTTGATGGACAGCGCGAAGGATCTGCCCGCCCTCAACACCGCGGCGCCGGCCCATGGCCGCAAGGCGGTCCTCTATGCGACCTGCTTCGCGAACTACAACAATCCCGAAATCGGACTTGCGGCGCGTGCCGTGCTGGCGCGGAACGGCGTCGAGACCGAGATCGTCTATCCCGCCTGCTGCGGCATGCCGCAGTTGGAGCATGGGGATATCGCGGCGGTCGCTGAGAACGCCCGCAAGGCGGCGGCGGAACTGGGCCCCTGGATCGACAAGGGCTATGACGTCGTCGCGCTGGTCCCGTCCTGCGCCCTGATGATGAAGTTCGAATGGCCGCTGATCCTGCCGGATGACGCAGCGGTCAAGCGTCTGGCCGAGGCCAGTTTCGACA
The DNA here is from genome assembly GCA_050250795.1 of Alphaproteobacteria bacterium. Lineage (GTDB taxonomy): Bacteria > Pseudomonadota > Alphaproteobacteria > UBA8366 > UBA8366 > JBFWNZ01. The sequence goes on from JBFWNZ010000015.1 coordinate 20,849, forward strand.
TCTCCGAGTATGTCGTCGACATCGCCCGGAAAGAAGGGCTGGCGGACGGATTAAAGCCGCTGGATGGCGGGCTGGCGCTGCATTTCGCCTGCCACGCGCGCGCGCAGAATATGGGGCCGAAGGCGGCCGAGATGATGCGGTTGATCCCCGAGGCCGACGTGGCGGTCATGGAGCGCTGCTCCGGCCATGGCGGCTCCTGGGGCGTGATGCGCGAGAACTTCCCGACAGCCGTCAAGGTCGGACGGCCTGTGGTGAAGCAGGTCAAGACCGGCGGGCGGAAGTATCTTGCGTCGGAATGCCCGCTTGCCGGCATGCATATCCGCCAGGGCGTGGAGATGCAGGGAGAGGAGGCGCCGCAGATCGAGACGGTGCCGCATCCCATCCTGCTGTTCGCCCGTGCCTACGGGCTGGACATCGGAACCGGACGCTAGGAGAGCGAGCAATGGCAGCAAGGACCGAGATCACGCGCGCCGATGTGCTGCCGATGGCGGAGTATGCGTCGGTCCGCAAGACGAAGCGGCGCGAACTGGTCGAGATCAAGAAGCGGCGGCGGGTCGAGATCGGTCCCGTCGCCACGGCTTATTTCGAGAGTTTCGACACGATGTGGTGGCAGATCCACGAGATGCTCTACATCGAGCGCGGCGGCGAGGATCAGATCGAAGGCGAGCTTTCGGCCTATAACCCGCTGATCCCGAAAGGGAATGAACTCGTCTGCACCGTCATGTTCGAGATCGAGGACCCGGTGCGCCGCAAGGTGCTTCTGGGACGGCTCGGCGGCGTCGAGGAGACGATGTTCCTGGAGGTCGGCGGCCGGACGATCAAGGGCGTTCCGGAAGCCGACGCGGACCGGACCGACGAGGACGGCAAGGCATCCTCGGTGCAGTTCGTCCACTTTCCCTTCCCGTCGGACGCCATCGCCGCGTTCCGCATCCCGGGTGCGCGGGTCGCGCTGGGTTTCACCCATCCGGAATACGGCCATATCGCGGTGATGCCCGAGGCGGTGCGCGCAGCGCTGGCAGAGGATTTCGCCTGAGGGCGGGACCGCGGCGGCTGGACATTCCGGCCGTCGCACGCCATCTGCACGAATAGCGCGGCACCGCCGCGCTTGCGCCGCGGCGCCAACTCCGTTTGCATGACCGGGTTATGGCGATCTTTCCGGCCCGCCGTGTTCGCGCGCTTCTGGGTCCGACCAACACGGGCAAGACCCATTTCGCGATCGACCGCATGCTCGGTCATGCCAGCGGCATGATCGGCTTTCCGCTGCGCCTGCTGGCCCGCGAGAATTTCGACCGCATCGTCGCCGCCAAAGGGTCCCGGCATGTCGCGCTGATCACCGGCGAGGAAAAGATCGTGCCGGCGAATCCGCGCTGGTTCGTCTGCACCGTCGAATCGATGCCGCTCGACCGCCCCGTCGAGTTCCTCGCCATCGACGAGATTCAGCTCTGCGCCGACGCCGAACGCGGCCACGTCTTCACCGACCGCCTGCTGCATGCCCGCGGCCGGGCGGAAACGCTGTTCCTGGGCGCCGACACCGCGGCGGCCCTGATCCGCCGGCTGGTGCCGGAGGTGGAGATCGAGACCCGGCCGCGGCTCTCCACGCTCTCCTACTCCGGACCGAAGAAGCTGACCCGCCTGCCGCGCCGCAGCGCCGTCGTCGCGTTTTCGGTCGACCGGGTTTACGCGATGGCGGAGATGCTGCGCCGCCAGCGCGGCGGCACGGCGGTGGTGCTGGGCGCGCTCAGCCCGCGAACCCGGAATGCCCAGGTCGCCCTCTACCAGAATGGCGAGGTCGACTACATGGTCGCGACCGACGCCATCGGCATGGGGCTGAACATGGATATCGACCATGTCGCCTTCGCCGGGCTGGCCAAGTTCGACGGCCGCCGCCGGCGCCCGCTGACGCCGTCGGAGATCGGCCAGATCGCGGGACGCGCCGGGCGGCACATGAATGACGGCAGCTTCGGCCCCACCGCGGGCGTGCCGCCCTTCGCCCCCGAACTGGTGGAGGCGGTAGAGGGGCATCGCTTCGATCCGATCCAGCATGCCTTCTGGCGCGCCCGCGACCTGGATTTCGGCTCTCCGGCACGCCTGCTGCGCAGCCTGGAGGCGCCGCCGCCGCGCTCCGACCTGATGCGGGCGCGGCCGGCCGACGACCTGCTGGCCCTGTCGGCGCTGGCGCGCGATCCCGAACTCTGCGCGCGGGCAACCACCCCGGGCGCCATGCGGCTGCTCTGGGATGTCTGCCAGGTGCCGGACTTCCGCAAGGTCATGGCAGAGGAACACGCCCAGTTGCTGCGCCGCGTGTTCATGGACCTGACCGGGGCCGGACGCCTGGCCGAGGACTGGGCGGCACAGCAGATCGACCGGCTCGACACCACCGTTGGGGACATCGACACCCTGACCACGCGAATCGCCCATGTCCGGACCTGGACCTATATCA
>JBFWNZ010000016.1:0-23187 GCA_050250795.1 Alphaproteobacteria bacterium
GGTCGCGCATCGCGGCGATGAAGCCGGGCATGGTTGCCGAGAGGGCATAGCAGTCCCGGACGCGCCGCAGGACGGCCTCGGACAACTTCTCCCAGCTTGCGGGCGTGCGCAGCAGGTCGATGACGGCATCCGAGATTGCCGCCGGTCGCCTTACATCGGCCAGAATGCCCGCCTTGCCGTCATCGAGGACCCAGACCGGCCCGCCCACGCCGCGGCCGGCAATAACCGGAACCCCGCGTGCCATGGCCTCGACCAGCGCCATGCCGAAGGTTTCCTCGATCGAGGGATGAACGAGCAGGTCGCTTCCGTCCAAGCGGGCGCGAACCTCGGCATGCTGGACCTGTCCGACGAATGACACGCCATCGGTCAAGCCGCGCTCCACGGCCCAGCGTTGCGCCGGTCCTCCCGCTTCGAAGCCATAGCCCAGCAATTCGAGCGTTGTGCCCGGAACCGCCGCTCGGATAGCGGGCAGTGCGCGTAGCAACGATTCGACGTTCTTGCGCGGGACGAAGCCTTGGCTGATCGCCAGCAGCCGGGGCGGGCGGTCCGGGAACCGGCGCGGCGCCGCGACGATCTGTTCGTCGGGTATACCGAGAGGGGTGACGCGGCAGGTGCGGCCGGTCCACCGCCGGATACGTCCAGCGATATAGGGCGATACTGCGGTCAGGCGGTGATTGGCGCGTTTCGCCAGCATTCCGACATACATCGCAAGCCGGCCGGCCCGATAGGCCGTCGGCTGGGTGCGCAGAATGGCCGGCGCCCAGTCGTGCAGTGTCGTGACGACCGGCACGCCGGCCGCCAGCGCACCCAGGGCGTACTCGTAGCCCCAATGCGCGTTGACGACGTCGGGTCGGTCGGTGCGGACCATTGCCGCGACCGCCTCGCGTTCGGCCCGCATCAGGTCCCGCATGCGGTGCCGCGGCCGATAGGGTGCGACATAGAGCGAGAGCGCCGGGCCGTGAAAGGCGCGGATATCCACTGCCTGGAAATCGAATGTGTAAACGGACAAGCGGTGCCCGGCGGCGGCCATGGCCCGGATCAGGGTGGCAATGGGCGCGCCGCCCAATCCCAGGGGAAGCGATTCGGGCTCGCGGCCGACCAGATCGGCCAGTTGCCGGATGTCAACCGGCGACGCGATGCCGATCTTCATGGCCCGGGTCGGGAGTTGCGAGGGCTGCGCGGACAGGCGAACAGACCGCTGGTGCCTGTCCGTCTCGCGCAATAGGCACGCGCATCAGAACAGCCGTTCCAGCACCTTGACGATATCGCCCGGCAGCAGCGGCATCTGCTCGGTCGCGAAATAGGAGACCTGCTCGCCGCCTTCCTGTCGGACCAGCAGGACCTTGTTCTCGCGGGCGCGGTAGTCGTAGCCGCCGGCGCGCGCGATGGCGCTCAGCACCGTGACCCCCGGGGTATACGGAAACTCGCCCGGCTGGCGGACTTCGCCCAGAACATAGAAGGGCCGGAAGGTCAGAATTTCGACCGAAACCTGCGGATCGCGCAGCAGGGAGCCTTGCACCAGTTTGGTGGCGATGCGTTCGGACAGCGTGCTGGCGGTCACGCCTGCGGCCGGCACGTTTCCGACCAGAGGCAGGCTGACATTCCCGCTGGGGTCGACGACAAAATCGCCGGAGAGCGTCGTTTCGTTGAACACCGTCAGGCGGATCTGGTTGCCAGGCTCCAGCCGGTACCCCTGGCCGGGCGCGCTGACCTTCATCGGCGCTTCCGTGGTCGGCAGGCCGCTGCCGCTGCAACCCGACAGAGCCAGGGCGACGAGCAATGCGCCGGATGCCAGCCCGCGCCACAGATGCTTGGAAAGGAGACTCATTACCGACCTTCTACGTTTTCGTGCGTGTCGGCGTTCCGTCGGAACTAGACGGATCGGGCGTTACATCCGAAAACCAAGGCGAACGGAAGCAACAACCTGATCGAAGCTGTTGGTCACATTCGATACGGCATCGCGGCGACGATAGCCGAGTTCGCCGGTGGTATAGACGTTCTCGTTGAAAGCGTAGGTCGCGGAGCCCTTGCCCTCGTAGCTCCGGCTCGATCCGTCGATCCCTTCATACTGATCGAGATCGAAGCGACCCAGCGCCGTCAGGATGATGTTGCGCTGCAATTCGTGGCGCACCATCAGCGAAGTTCCGTTGCGGACGATAGAGGAGGCCACGGTATTGGTCGTTTCGACGACCTCGCGCTTCAGGCTCGCGACCACAAGGGTAAGCCGGCTGGGCGTCCAGTTAATCACCGAGTGGAACGACATCCCCGACGGGTCCTGCAAGCTGGCCGCGTCATAATCCTGCTTGAAATAGCCGACGAGGAAATCGCCCCGGATCAAGCGGCTCAGATCGACACCGACGCCCGCCTCGCCCGCATAGCCGTTGCTGGAGCGGTCGACGCCGCCCGCGTTGATCGATTCGCGATAGTCGCGCCAGTTGGTCGAGGCTTCGGCAACGGCAAAATAACCCGGGAACATTTCATAGGCCGCGCGGCCCGTGACCTTGTTCTCGCTGCGGTCTCGGCCGTCGTTCGAAATCTTCGTGCCAGCGGAGGTCGCGACGCTTTCATAGTCGTAGGTCTGGTGCGCGCCGCCGAGCGTCAGCGCCCAGCGGCCCATCACCGTCTTGCCGGTCAACTTGCCGTCGATGCCGTTGTAAGGCGTCGGCTCGAGGCCGTTCACGGCATCGGGGCTGGCGCGATCCTCGTGCTGGCGGAAGCCGGCGATCGACGCGCTGACCTCGCTGTCGCTGCCGATGTCGTAGCGGCCGTCGGTCGCCAGCCGGCCGTTGAACTGGTCGTCGTCGTCGTGGGCTTCGTAGAACAGCTGCTCGAAATCGCCGCTGAAGTTCAGCATGTGCCGATTGAAGCGCGACCGCAGCTTGAAGGTCGGCGCGATCCGCGTGATGAAATCGCCGCGCGGATCGGTCTGCGCCGCATAGATGTTGCTGTTGTACGCCTCGCCGACCGAGATGTCCGGAAGCAGCAGGAACTGGCCCAGTTCGATGCCCTTGGGCTGGTAGGCGTCGTCGACCCGGCTTTCATCGTTGCCGACGTTGCTGGTCGGCTCTTGCGTCACGATCTCGGAGGCCACCTTGGAGGTGTTCCCCTGACGCCGCGGGTCGACGCCTTCCGAAGAAATGCCGCCCTGCGCCAAGGCAGGAAGGGCAGCGGTGCCCACGAGCAACGCAAGCGAGGCAACGACGGTTGCCTTGCGCCATGGGTGGCCCTGCGGCGCCGAAGCGCAATCGTCCTGCAATCTCATTCTCTTACGCCCGACGGCACGGTCGGCCGAAGTTTCTGTGTCGATTGTGGGCAAGTGCGGATGCCCTTATTCGTCCGCGAGTGTACGAATAATTTGCCGGATGTCATCAGCGCGATTGGTCGCGATGTGCTCACGGCGTGATTTTTCCGACTCGGTTACGTGGGAATCCGTATAGGTATCAGTCATATAATGGTTCCTGGCGCAGGCGCGGCGAGGGGCTTTATCGTGGCGATGCGCCGTGTTTGCTCCAGCCGAGGATCGCCGGGGCCGCGGCAGCGTTCCACGAACCGGCAAGATCGCGAACAGGGAGCCGCGGAGTGACTGCGTGGGAGGGATGACACCGGACAACGGCGCCGACAGGCCGGCCGTGCACGCGGCGGCCGAATCGCAAAACTTGTCCGCGCCATCGGGCCGACCGGCCCTGGTTGCCGCGATTCTGCTCGGCGGCGATGTGCTGGTTTTGCAACTCGGCGTTCTCGTCGGTGCCTTGGTCCGGGCGCATCTCGTCACATGGTTCCCCATCGGCATCGGTGCCGAGGTGTTCCTGGGAGCCAATGCCGTACTGGTGGTGCTGCCGATCGGCTATTGGCTCGCCAACCTGTATCCGGGTTATGGCCAAACAGGCGTCGAACGGCTGCGGGCCAGGGTGAAGGTGACGGCCCTGCTGTTCGCGACCCTGCTGCTGTTCGACCATCTGGCGCAAAGCGGGCAATGGTCGCGGGGCATCCTGGTCACGGCGGCCCTGTTCTCTCTGGTTGCGATCCCGATATGGGACGCGGCGGCCCGCCATGTGCTGATACGCCACCGCCTGTGGGGCATGCCGGTCGCGGTCTGGGGCCAGCCGGAGCGGCGTGCGACGGTTGTGCGGTCGCTGATCGACCATCCCACGATCGGCTGGAATCCCGTATTCGAGGGCGATTGGCCGGATGCTTCGGCGCCGCCGCTGCCGGGAGTATCGCTGGCCATTCTGGTCAGCCCGGCAAACGGCACGGCGGCGGTGCCGCCGGTAACGGATCGCCTGCCCTATGCGCGCGTGGTCCTGGTTCCGGCGGTGGACGAAGTCCAGAGCCTCTGGGTATCCGTCCGCGACATGGGCACGCATCTCGGCCTGGAGATGCGCCGGAACCTGTTGTCGACGCGCAACCGGATGATGAAGCGGTGTCTCGACCTGGCGGTGGCCGGCGTGGCCGGGATTTTGTGCGCACCCGTCGTTTTGGCGGCGGGACTGGCGGTCAAGATCGCGTCGCCGGGCCCTATGTTCTTTGTCCAGCGTCGTGCGGGGCGGAACGGCGTGCCGTTTTCGATGCTCAAGCTGCGGACGATGGCGGTCGATGCCGACAAGCGTCTCGAAGCGGCGATCGCAGAGTCGCCCGAGACGGCGGCCGAGTGGCGCAACAGCATGAAACTGCGCCACGATCCACGCATCGTCCCGGTCGTCGGACGATTCCTGCGCCGGTTCAGCATCGACGAGCTGCCGCAATTTTGGAATGTTCTGCGCGGGGACATGAGTGTAGTAGGACCGCGGCCGCTTCCGGCATATCATGTGGAAGCCTTGGACCCGGTTCTGTGCGACCTTCGCCAGCAGGTCTATCCGGGTATTACCGGGCTGAGCCAGATTTCCGGACGCAGCAGCCGCTCTATCGAGGAACAGCAACGGCTCGACGGTTATTACGTGCGGAACTGGTCGCCATGGCTCGATCTGCACATCCTGGCCTGCACGGTCGTGGAAGTGCTTCGCGGGGAAGGCGCTTGGTAAGCAGGGAACGGATCGGTCGGCCGGCCGGCGCGATGCCGGGGAAACGGGTTTCATGAACAACGCGACATCGCCGCGCGACCTTCGCGCCGTAACGTCCCGGATCGGCGGGCTGCTTCCGGCAGTCGACGTGATCCAGACGCTGCGCACCTTGTGGCAGCGGCGCTATTTCATCTTGCTGTGCATGGCCCTGGCGATGGTGCTGGCCTGGATCGCGGTCTCGCGGATGACCCCGATCTACAGCGCGTCGGTCAAGGTCATCATCGACAGCCGGGGCTCGCGGCTTGCCGATCTGCAACAGATGCTCATCAGCCGCGTGCCGTCCTATATGGCCGTGGTCAGCGAGGTCGAGGTCATCCGGTCGCGCGAGCTGGCGCGCCGCGTGGCGGATTCGTTGAACCTCTATCAGGATCCCGAGTTCAATCCGACGCTCCGCGCGCAGGAGTCGGGAGGGTTATTCGGGCTTATCGCCGATCTTCGGCGCGCGGTTTTCGGTGGCGGCGGCGCGAAAGAGCCGGAAACCGAGGACGCGCGGGAGCAGCGCATCCATCGTGGGGTGGTGGACGGCGTGCTGGGCCGGCTGTCGGCGTCGCAGATCCCGCAATCCGCCGTGATCGTGATCTCGTTCAGTTCCGTGGACCCTGCGAAGGCCGCCAGAATCGCGAATTCCGTGGCCGAGCATTATGTGACAGCCCAGCTGGAGGCGAAGTTCGATGCCATCCGGCGGACGACGACCTGGCTCAACGACCGGCTGGAGACACTGCGCCAGGCGGTCGCTCGATCCGAGGAGGCGCTGGCGGATTACCGGCGCCGCTCCGGCCTGATCGACGCCGGCGGGCGGTTGTCGAGCCAGCAGAACCTGGCTGAGCTCAACTCCCAGCTCATCGCGACCCAGGGCCGCCGGTCGGAGCAGCAGGCCCGGGTGTCGCGCATCGAATCCCTGCTCGCGGCGGGGCGCGGCGTGGAGGCGGTCGGAGAGGTTCTGGATTCCCCGCTGATCCAACGCCTCAAAGAGCAGGAAGCGACCCTTGCGCGCGAAGTGTCGAACCTGACCCTGCGCTATGGCGAGCGCCACCCGCAGATGGCGAAGGTTCGCGCGGAGCAACTGGAAATCCAGGCGAAGATCAACGCCGAGATCGCGAAGCTGGTGCAGGGGTTGCGCAACGAGCTGGGCGTTCTGCGCGACCGCGAGGCGAGCCTGCGGGCCCAGGTGGCGCAGATCGAAGGCACCATCATGGGCCAGAACGAGGCGCAAATCCGCCTGCGCGAACTGGAACGCGAGGCGCAGGCCAACCGCACCGTCTACGAAGCCTTTCTGTCCCGTTTCAAGGAAAGCGGCGATCAGGAGGAGATCCAGCAGCCCGACGCGCGGATCATCTCGGATGCCGAACAGCCGCGTTCGCCCTCCTATCCGCGCCGCCAGCTGATGCTGGCCGCTGCGGCGCTGATGGGCCTGATGGCGGGTATCGTCGTGGTGCTGCTGGTGGAACAGTTCAACCGCACGGTCCGGACGCGCGAGCAGCTGGAGCGGCTGACCGGGCTGCCGGTGCTGGGGCAGATTCCCCATATCCGCAGCCTGCCGGGCCGCCCGGTTGCGAACCAGCTGATCGACAAGCCGCATTCGGCCTTTGCCGAGGCGTTCCGGATGGCTTGGTTCGCGTTGAAGCATGCGGAACCCGACGAGGAACCCCGGGTCGTCCTGGTGACGTCGGCGGTGCCGGAGGAGGGCAAGAGCCTGACCTCGCTATCCATGGCCCGAACCGCGGCCAATCTCGGGCTGCGGGTCGTTCTGGTCGATGCCGATCTGCGGCGGCCATCGCTCGCCCGCAGTCTCGGCCTGACGCCGGAAAAGGGGTTGCGCGACGTCCTGAATGGCACGGAGACGCTGGAGCGGGTCGTGCGGAAGGATGCGCACAGCACCGTCGATCTGTTGCTGAGCAGCCCTGCGAAGGAGCAGGTGGGACTGGATCTCGCGGGCTCCAAGGCCATGGCCGACCTGACCGCGGCCCTCCGCGAACGCTACGATCTCGTCGTCTTCGACAGTGCGCCGACCCTGCCCGTCGCGGATGCCCAGGTGCTGGGCCGGTTGGCGGACCGCACCATCTTCTGCGTGCGCTGGGACAAGACGCCCCATGAAAGCGTGACCCTTGCCCTGCGCATGCTGGCCGATGCCCATATCCGGGTCACGGGAACCCTGCTGACCCGCGTGGTCGTCCGGCGCTACGTCCGCTACGGCTATGGCGACATGGGCTACTACTACAGCAAGTACCGTGGCTACTACTCGAACTGAGGGACCGTTTGCGGCCCCGCTGCCCTGGGGCGGGATGGTCCTGTCGGCGGCGCTGGGGCTGGCGCTGCTTGCCGTGGCGGTGCCGCGGCTTGTCGCCGAGGCCGCATTGACCGTCGCGCATCCCGTCATCCGCGCGATCGAGGCAGGCGCGCAGCCGGACCTGTCCGAGGACCTTGCCGCCGCGGTCGATCTCGCCGCTGCCGGCGATCTCAGCGCCCGGGCCTGGAGCCTTGCCGGCCGTGCCGATCTGGCTGCGGCCCGGCGGGCCCAGGCGGCGGGCGGGGCCGGGAGCCCGGCTGCGTTTGCGGCGGCGGGGGAGAAGTTCGCGCATGCGCTGGCGCGTACCCCGATGGATACGCGGGACTGGCTGCGCTACACGCTGGCCCTGCACGCGTCCGGCCAGTTCGTCGAGGCGGCGCGGGCCTGGCGTCTCTCGGTCCTGACGGGTGCATTCGATCCCGAACTCATGTTCCTGCGCATCCGCGTGGGGCTGTGGGTCTGGCGCTATATGGACCTGCCGGCGCGCGACGCATTCGCGCAGCAACTGCTGGTGCATTGGCGCTGGGGGCCGGGCGGCTTGGCCGAGCTGCTGGTCCGGAACGGCGGCGGCGATATCGGGGTTGCGGCACTCGCACCCTGGCCGGAGGCCGCGGCCGATCTGCGCCGGCGCGTCGACCGGGTGACGGCGCAGTAACCGGTTCCTACCGGCGGGCCTGCAATATCCTGACCTGCGATCCCGACAGGGCGACTGCGGTCAGAACCCCCGTTGCATAGGCACCGGTATCGATGCCGATGCGGTTCGGCAGCACTTCCGGCGCGGGCCGGATGGTATGGCCGTGGACGATCCGCTTGCCGAAGCTGCCGGTCCAGTTCAGGAACGGTTCGCGGATCCACAGCAGGTCGTCCGGGTGCTGGTCGTCGAGGGAGAGGCCCGGCCGGACGCCGGCATGGGCGAAGGCGTAATCGCCATATGTGGCGCTGGGTTCGAGTGCCTCCAGGAAAGCCAGATGCGCGGGCGGCATCGCCGCCGCGAGGGCGTCGCGGAACGCCGCCCGGCTTGCCGGGCTCGCCGGCAGTGCGGCCCGGACGCCATAGGAATCCGCGGTCATGATGCCGCCATAGGCCAGCCAGCCCGCGCCGGCCTCGGGGTCGCGCAGGAAGTCGAGCATCGCCTGTTCGTGGTTGCCGAGCAGGAAGCGGTGCTCGGCACCGTTCAGCGGCCGCTGCAGAAGCAGGTCGACGACGCCGCGGCTGTCGGGCCCGCGGTCGACATAGTCGCCCAGGAATACGACCGTCCGGCGGGGCGTTGCGCCGAGGCCGGCAGCATCCCGCCCGATCTCTTCCAGCAAGGCCTCAAGAAGCCGGCATTCGCCGTGGACATCGCCCACGGCGTATACGGTCGTCCCATCGGGTACGAAGGACGGCGCCATCGGTACTTGGGCTGGAAACAAGCCGCGGAGAACTCTGCTTATGAGAGAGCCCATCGGCCTCTCCGCAGAGGCCGCCGCAACGGCCGGGCGAATCCCGATATGTGGCTGGAACGCGCCGTCAGCAAGGCCCCGTTAGGACGCGCTCGACTGGCTTTGGATGGGGCTCTCTTCGACCACTATGGGCTGCTGATCTGGCGAGTTGTTGTCGTCCGGCAGGTTCGTGTTCGTATTGTTCGCAAGAATGGCTGCAATATCCGCCGCGTTCGATGGATTGGCCAGGTTCAGGTTGTTCGACGTGCTGGCCTGATTGAGCAACTGGGTGACATTTGCCACGGCGCCGGGCGCCGCGGCCGTGACGGTCGGGTTCGTCACGGCGGTATAGCTGTTCGACATCACCTGGATCGCCGCCGCGGGGCTGGACTGGTAGACCGTCGGATTGCTGACGATCTGGACCGTGTTCGCCGCGATCTGCGCGACGGCCTGCGGCGCAATCTGCTGTGCGACAGGGTTGATAAGCATACGCGCGGCCGTCGTGACGACCGTCATGACCTGGTTGGGCGCGGAATTCTGGACCGGAAGCTGGCCGACGGCGTTGACCGCGGCGCCGGCGGCTTCGATCGCCGCCTGCGGGTTCGTCGCCAGCATCTGCTCCGCCGCGGCGACGACCTGTGCGGACAGCCCGGCGACCGTTGTGGGGTTGCCGCCGCTCAACACGTTGATCGCCTGGGTCACGGCGGCAGCGTTGCCGGAGAGGACAGCCGCCCGCAGCGCCGGCGGAAGCTGGGTTATGGCATTGCCCGCGCCGCCCTGCTGCGCCTGCGCGCTGGTGGGCATGGCCGTCAGGACGAAAGGCGCCGCAACGGCTGCGATGGCCAGTACCAACCAAATCCGATGCCTGCGCATGCGACCGAACTCCACCCACCCGATTGAATCGCAACACTATAGCCGCCTCAGGCGGCACGGGAAAGCATGGCGGTTGGATCAACGCTCCAAAAAGCGGCGCAGTCGTGACGGGAGGCCGGTGCCGGTACCGGAAATTCCGAGCGTCTGGCCGAGAAGGCGCTCGGATATCTGCATGCGGAGCATTGCCGAGGGGTGCAGGGCCAGGGCGAGAAACAGCGCCGCTGCGCAGGTTCCAAGCGCGATCGCCAATGCGGCTGCCGGCGCGATCTCGACGGCTCGCACTGCGGTCATGGCGGCGGCACAGGCTGCCGCCACAATCGGTGCCACGCTCAGCCCCACGGCGACGCGAAGCAGGGGAATGGCTGGCGCCATCCGGAGGGTCCGTGCGGCCAGCACGATCAGCACGGCCTGCGCCATGAAATCGACGGACAGGAGAAGCCAGGCGATGGCGGCGCCGTTCTCGGGCCGGAGCACCGCGAAGGCGCCGGCGAGAACGATCAGGTAGCCGGCTTGGTGAAGGCCGCGCAGACGCAACCTTCCGCTGCCCTCGCACAGGGAACCCGTGACCTGGGCGAAACCGCGCAGCACCGCCAGAAGGGCGAGCGGTGCCACGATGCGATGGACTTCGGGCCAATCGGAACCGAGAACGAACCGGACGATCTCGGGCGCGGCGACGGCGAGACCGGCGCCCACCGACCCGAGCAGGCATGCGCACAGCGCCAATGCGTCCAGCCATGCGCGCTGCAGTCTGGGAGTGTCGGAGGAGAGGCGGCTGAAGGCCGGAAACAGCACCTTGCCGGCCCCGGTGGCAAGAGCCTCAATGGGCAGAAGGGACAGAACCCAGGCCCGATCCCATTGTCCGACGGCGGCCATGCCGGCCAGCATGCCGACGGCCAGGGGAAGCAGATGAATGCCGGCTGAGTCGAGAACCCGCAGGAGGGAGAACCCGCTGCCGAGGGAAAGGATGCTGCGGGATCGCGGCCAAGCGGTCCGGGCGGGCAGCAAGGGGTGGGGGGCGCAGCAGAAGGCCAGAACGGTGCCCGCAAGCGTCTGCGCCGCCAGACCGGCCACGAGGCTCCAGGCGCCGAAGCCCGCCAAAGCCAGGGGAATGGCGACGGCCCCCTGTCCCAGGGCAAGGCCGGCGAGACTGGCGATGCCGAGTCGCCGGAAGTCGAGCCGCCGCATCAGCAACCCTCTCGCCGTCTGTCCGGCCGCGCCGACGATTCCGATGACGGCCAGGGCACGCAGGATATCGAGGCCCGTGCCCGCCAGTTCGGGAATCGCGAGCAGAAAGAGCGGCGCCGCCAGCCAGAGGGTTGCGGCGAAGACGGCGTTGACGCCGAGGCCGAATGCGAAGACCAGTGGCGCATCGCTCTCGACGCGGAAATCCGCTTTCTGAACGACGACGGCGCCGAGACCGAGATCGGTGAGATATTGCAGGAACCGAAGGGCCCCGGCCGCGACCGCCACCGTTCCGTAATCGGTCGCTGTGAGGAGCCGTGCCAGGACGGCCGCGGTCAGCAACTGGACCGCGAGGCTCGCCGCCGTCATCGCGTAGGTCCAGCGTACGGACCGGGCGATCATGCCGCCCGTCAGGCCGCGATCCATCCGGTCTTCCGCGGGGGTGTCCTGGGCCGGCATCAAGGCGCCGACACGCAAGACCGGCCCGGCTGTGGCATATGGCCCTTGTCTTTCAACAATGTTTTGCTCTATCGCAGCCGGTGTTCACCGCAGCATAGCAAGGCCCGGAATGGCCCGACGACTGCATTTCTGGGCCTTCATGGCGATCCTGATCTGGGCCCCTTTGCCGCTCGGGTCCAACCGGCCGTGGAGCTGGACGCTGCTGGCGGTTCTGTTCGGCATCCTGGCGGCGACCGCGCCGGCGGTCATGGCGCTCGACCGCGGATTTCCCTGGACGCCGGTACGCCGGATCGCCGGAGCGGGACTGCTGTTCGGTGCGGTTCTGGTCTGGGCCGCGCTTCAGGGCTCGACGGTTCTGCCGCAGGGGCTGGCGCATCCGATCTGGTCGGAGGCGGCCACGGGGCTGCCGGCGGAAATGGCATCCGGCGGCCGCGCGGCGGTCGACCGCGACGGCGTGCTCACCGGCATCATGCGGCTGATCTGCTATGGCGCCGTTTTCTGGCTGGCCTTCCAGCATGGCCGGTCCGGCAACCGGGCGCGCCTGTCCCTGGCGACGATCGCACTGGCGTCGGGGGTGTATGCGCTCTACGGCCTTGCGGCGCATTTTTCCGGCAGCGAGCGCATTCTGTGGATGCCGAAGCTCGTCTATCAGACCTATTTGACCGGCACCTTCATCAACCCGAACAGCTATGCGGCCTATGCCGGATTGGGGTTGATCGCGAGCCTGGCGACCGTCGCGATTCGGCTCCAGCGCCGGCGCTCGCCGGCCATCGGCGCGGAATTTCTGGATCGGACGGGCATTTTCGCGGCAGTGGCATTCGCCGGTCTGCTGGCGTTGCTGGGAACCGGCTCGCGCGCCGGCATCGTGGCGACCGCCTGCGGCGTCGCGGTCCTGTTTCTCGGCATCTGGATCGTGCGGCGGCCGGTCGCTGGCCGGATATCCGCATTGTCGGCCGCCGGGGGTGCGGTTGCCGGGGTGGGTCTCATTGCCGGTGCTGCGGCGCTGCGTTTCGGGCCGCAACTGACGGATGCTGCAGATCGTCTGCGCATCTATGGCATCACCCTCGATCTGATCGCAGCCCGGCCCTGGACGGGTTACGGCCTGGGTTCCTTCCCCACGCTCTTCGCGTCGGTCCGTCCGGACACCGTCACGCAAGTCTGGAACCAGGCGCATAACGTCTATCTCGAACTTGCGCTCGATCTGGGTATCCCTGCGGCCGCGGTGATGCTGTGCGCGATCCTGTGGCTGCTGTCGTGCTGCGTCCGGGGAATGCTGGTGCGCCGCCGCGACGGGGTTCTGCCGGCGTCGGGGCTGGCGGCCAGCGCCCTGATCGGCAGCCACTCGCTGCTGGATTTCAGCGTGCAGATTCCCGCCGTGGCCGTAACCTGGATGGCGCTGCTGGGCGTGGCCGTCGCACAGTCGTGGTCCGAGGCGTCCCAGGCCGGTCCGCGGATCATCGGGCCCGGCGGCGCGTCATCTCCTCGCGCAGAGCAAGGAACGCGAAGCGCGGAACCGTCGCGGCATAGCGTTTAGCCAGACGCCGCGGCTCCGTCGCCAGCCGGAACAGCCACTCAAGCCCCAGATGCCGCAGCCATCGCGGCGCCTGGGGCTTGTTGCCCGACAGGAAGTCGAACGCCGCACCCACCCCGACCAGCAAAGGGGCGGACAGGCGGTCGCGCTGATGGGCCATCCAAAGGTCCTGGTGCGGCGAACTCAGCCCCACCCAGACGATGTCCGCGGCCAGCGCTTCGAGGGCCGCGCGAATCCGACCGTCTTCGACGGCATCCCAGGCGCCCATCGGCGGGGCCACCGTCCCGACGATTGCCGCGTCCGGGTGCCGGATGCGCAGCCGCCGCTCCAGCAGGGCCAGGACGGCCGGGGTCGAGCCGACCAGCGCATGGCGGCAGGGTCGGTCGGGCCAGCGCGACGTCGCCGCCATCAGCGCGGTCATGAAATCGGGGCCATAGACACGTCCGACGCGGTGCCCGCGGCGGCGGCCGAGCCAGACCAGCGGCATGCCGTCCGGACCGGCCAGGGCCGCTCCGGCCATGGCCTGGGCCACAGCGGGATCGTCGCGGGCGGCCAGGACGCTGCGTGCATCGAGCAGGCAGACATAGCGCCGCCCGCCGTCGCGGACCCATCCTTCCGCGGCAGCGACGGCGTCCTGCAGGGTCAGCATATCGACCGGAACGCCGAGAATATTCTCTCTCATGGCGTGCGCCGTTCTTCGAGGAGGGCGCGATACAGGGCCAGGCGCCGCGCAACGACGCGCGACGGCGTGTAATGCGCTTCATAGGCCGCCCGGCCCTCCCGGGCGAGGCCCGCGCGCCGGACAGGGTCGGAACGCAAGGTCGCGATCGCGTCGCGCCAGACCGCGACGTCGCCCGGCGGGGCCAGGGCGCCGGAGACATCGGGAAGGATCATATCCTCCGCTGCGCCGCCGCCGCTGGCCAGGACCGGCACGCCATGGGCCATGGCTTCGAGGATCACGGTCGGCAGGTTCTCGCGACAGAGCGAGGGAAAGACCAGCAGTTCCGCACCGGCCATGGCCTGCGCGACCTGGTCGGGGCTGCGGCGGCCGAGGAAGCGGACTTGCGCCGGTGCCGCCGCTTTCAGCCGGGCGGCGTCCGGGCCGTCGCCGATGACGGTGAGCGGCCAGTCGATGTGGCGCCATGCGGCCAGCACCGTGTCGAGCCCCTTCTCCGGGCTGAGCCGTCCGACGAACAGCGCACCGCTTCGGCCGTCCATGCGCGGCGGGCCGGGATCGGCGACGGCGTTCGGGATGACGGCAATCTGCGCCGCCGGAATGCCGCCGCGGACGAACTGCTGCGCCGCCGTCAGGCTCAAGGCGATGAACCGATCCACCCTGCGGCGGAAGGTGCCGAGGAGTGAATGCAGTCCGTCCATGGCGGCGACGGTTGCGCTGGCGGCGTGGCTCGTCCGGTAGCAGGCGTGGCGGACCGCCGGCCATTTGATGCGGCGTTCGACGCAAAGCTCGCACGCGCCGCCATCGCGCAGCAGCAGCGCTCCCGGACAGATCAGGCGGTAGTTGTGCAGGGTCTGCACCACGGGCAGGCCGGCGTCGTGTACGGCGCCGTAGATGGACGGGGAAAGCAGCGGGAAGAAATTGTGGACATGCACGAGGTCGGGCCGTGCCGAACGGATGGCCGCCGCCACGGCACGGCGCCCGGCGGGCGACCACAGGGTGTTCAGGGCGAGGCCGAGCGACCCCTCGCCGCGGATGCGGTCGTTGTCCTCGATCAGGGTAGCGACGTCGACGCCGGCGTCGCGAAGCTGGGCGATCTCGCCGTCGACCGCCGCATCCTCGCCGCCGCGCTCGCGGTAGCGTTCATGCACCAGCAGGATGCGCATCGCCGCTCAACACCGTTGCGATCTCCCGGCAGGCAAGGGCTGCCAGCCGGTCCGGGTCCATCGCGCCGCTGTCGAGCAGCACGGCCGGCCGAAGCCGGCGGGCGCTGTCGCGATAGGCGGCAACCTGCCGTTCCGCCTCGCGCAAATCGAGTTCGCCCTTGCGTGCGACGATGACCGTCGGCGGTGCGACAACCAGAATGGACAGGGCGGGGCGGGGAACCCGCGCCAGCAGGCGCAGCCAGCGCGGCGGCAGGTCGATTCCGCGGCGGTGCGGATCGACGCGGTAATCGGTGGCGTATCGGTCGAACAGTACGATCCGGCCGGCCGCCAGATGCCAGCGGACCACTAGTGCGTGGCCGACCCACCAATCCGCCAGGGCAACCGCCAGTCGCAGGCGCGACCGCAGCGGTCCGGTGCGCCGTCGCGTCATCGTGGCGGCGGGCGGCGGAGGCGCCGACAGGCCGAGTCGCGGCAGCAGGAACGGACGCGTATGAAACACGCGAACCGCCGGGGCCAGCCGGCGCGGCAGGTCGGCGGCGAGGTGCTGGATCAAGGTGGATTTGCCGGCACCGTCGGGGCCGCTGACGGCGATCATTCTGCCGGGCGGTCCGGCCAGCCGCAAAACGCCATCGTACAGCTTGGCGATCCACAGCCGCAGCGCCAGATCGGGGCGTCGCACAAGGGTGTCGATCAGCAGGCGGAGCCATCCTGCGGCCGATGTCGCGGCGAGCGTCTTGCCGCGCGCCACGCAGTCGGACGCCGTCGCCGGGTCCAGCCGCAGCGCGCCGCCCTGGTGCCGGGCGGCGTCCAGAATCGCCGCCGCCCGCGCATAGGGGAGGCCGCGGGCGCTCAAGGCCCGATGCAGGTCGATCTGAAGGCAATCCGGCGCGCCGTCGGCGCGCAGGCGCACGAGAAACAGGAGCATGACCCCGCCGCGCGGGACGGCAAGGCAGAGCCTCCAGCCCGATGCCTGCGCGACCCGCCGCACCAGCCGCAGCCACACCGGCCATGCTTGCCAGTCGGCGAGCAGATCGGCGTCGCGGCCCGTCAGGGGGGCTGCCGGGTCGGTCGCCCCGTCCAGGCGGACGAGCGGAAATCCTTCGGTTGCCGCCATGCGTAGCAGCGCGGCCAGCAGGTCCGGTGCGGTCAGCGCGCCCATTTCCGGACCGCCTCCCATCCGGCTTCCCCGATCCGGCCTTTCGCCCAGTCCTTGAAGCGGCCCGGCCAGACCGGTGCGCGACCGCGTGCGCGCGCCGTCACCGTCGCCGTCGCGGTGCGCGACAGGACCGGCAGGCCCGGCAGCAGGCCAGCCAGGGGCTCGGCGGCATAGCCCCAGCGCACGGTCCGTACCATGTCGTAGCCGTGCCGTGCCGCCCGCTCGGCGAGGGCGGGAGGGCAGAGGCCGCCGGGCGGCGCCAGCCAGGGCACCGGCGCACCCGTCAGGTCCGACAGCGTTGCGGCGGCATCCGCGAGTTCGCCATCCAGTTCGCGCTCCGTCAGCCGGTCGAACCGGCGATGCGTCATGCCATGGGCGCCGATGACGTGGCCGCGGGCGGACAGATCGCGGACATCCGATGCGCTCATCCGGCCCGGCTCCCCCAGCCGGCCGGCGGGAATCAGAAACAGGCCGCGCCATCCCGCCGTTTCCAGTGCCGCCGCCGCCGCGGGATGGTCGTCGGTGCCGTCGTCGAAGGACAGGACGACGCCGTGCCCGCCGGGCAGCCGCAGCATCGGCCCGCTTTCGTGGCGCAGGCCCAATTCGGACAGGGCCTGTATCTGCCGGTGGAAGCGGCTCCACGGCAGATCGTGAACGCTGCCGGGACGGTCCGCGCCGATCCGGTGATACACCAGGATTGCCGCCGTCATGGCACGGCCTTCATCGCGGCGATCGGCGCGTAGACCCGTCCGATCGCTTCGGGCCAGAGAAACGCCGCCGCACGACGGCGCGCTGCCGCCGACAGTTCGGGCCAGGCCGCAGGATCGGAGAACAGGCGGGTCAGGGCGGCGCGGATGCCGGCAACGGCGACGCCCGGGTTGGGTGCCGGAACGGCGATGCCGCCATCCCCGGCCAGCAGGGGCGGGCCGCCGCGGTCGAGGCTTAACACCGGAACGCCCGCGGCCAGGGCCTCGACGACGGTGAAGCCGCCGGAATCGTGAAGCGCCGAGACCAGCAGCAGATGGGCCGGCTGCATCCGCTCAAGCGCTCGGTCGCGCGGGAGATGGCCGTGGAACCGGACATGTCCGGTCAGGGTGCGCGCCATGCGCTCCAGCCGCCGGCGTTCCGGGCCGTCGCCGACGATATCCAACGACCATCTGCCGGGCAGGTTCCGGAGCGCGGCGAGCGCAAGATGCACGCCCTTATGCGGCAACAGGTCCCCGATGATGAGGAGCCGCCATTCCGTCTGTGCGTCCGGTGCCGGGCGTGCGAGTGCGGCGAGCCGTCCCGCGATGGCGGTGTCGAGGCCGACCTGCGAGGCGACCCAGACGGTCCGGCACCCGATCCGCGCCAGCCAGCGGGCCGTCTCGGGTGTCGAAGCGACGGCCATGGGCACGGTCCGGGCCGACCGGCGGAGCATCGGGTTGAAGGCGGCGACGCCGCGCAGGGTCGTCCGGATCGCTTCATAGACCGCACCGCGCCATCCCAGGTCTGGCCAGAATGCCGATGAACAGGGCTCGGCGCCGCCGACCGGCCCCCAGATCAGCGGGGGGCCGAGATTTGCGAGCGGGCTGGGAGACCAGCAATGCGCGAAGGTGACGTGATGGCAGAGGTCGATACGGCTCTCGGCGACGATCTGCCGCGCTCGGGACCGGATACTTCGGCACCACAGCAGGTAGTAGGCGCGTAGCCCAAACCCGCCGGTTGCCTTTTTGAGCCGGAGCAGCCAGTCCGGCAGGTCGTGATAGACGAAGGCCAGCCGCGCCCGGGGTCGGACCGCGAGTTCCGCTTCGATCGGGTCGCGATTGTTCGCGCGCGTTATAGCGACGACGTCGTGTCCGGCCTCCGCCAGGGACGTGACCCAGCCCCAGCCGACGGCGGGTTCGGACCCTTTGCCGGGTTCGCAGGCGAAGGCGGCGACAAGGATGCGCACCGCGTCAGCCCGTTCGCCGCAGCACGAAGGTGAGGCGGGTGGCCGACAAATCCTCCGGAGCATAGGCGGCGAAATCGCGATGCGGCGGGCAGCGTGCCAGTTCCGCCTGTTCCGCCGGGCCGCCGCCCTCCACCTGCCAGAGCAACCGCTCGAAAGGCAGGCCTTCGAGCAACCGTGCATGGTCGGAAGGGCGCAGCCGGTTCATCGGCGTGAAGGCATTGTCGAACCAGCGGTTCCAATTGCGATGGCTGAAGCGCAGGAAATGGAAGCGAGGCAGGGCGGGGTCGGCAATCGCATACTGGTCGTCGAGCCGGAGATTGGCGATGTAGAGACCGCCGGGGCGCAGCAGGCGGACCGCTTCGGCGTGGATCTGCTGCACGGCTTCGGTGGAGGGATACTGGAGAACCCCCCAGCAGGTGACGAGACCGAAGCCGCCGCCGGGAAGGTCGTAGGGCGGGACTGCCGGCGCGATATCGTGGATGTCCAGCGCGTCGAACCACTGCGCAAATGCAGGCCAGGTGGCCTGATCGGGCGGGTCGAGGGGCGGGAGAGAACCGCGCCGGGCGTCCAGGCAGCGAGCGGCTGCGATCGCCGGTTTCGGCCTGATCTGCTTGCGCAGGTCGACCAGCCATTGCCCGCGCAGGCCACGCTGTCGCAGAACGAGTGGAATCATCGGCAGCCAACCGGCGCCGATATCCAGATGCGGCGAAAACGCCGCGATCTCCGTATCCGGCGCTGCATTCCGCAGGATATCCAGGATCCACCGCGACCGGATTTCGTGGTTTGCAAGCCGCTGCCCGGTCAGGGCGAAGGACCGGGTCAGGTTGTACTGCGCCCAAATATAGGCGGTCTCGCCACCCGGCAGGACGCCCAGAAGCCGTTGGGCCGCGACCTTGGAGAGAAAGCGAATCATCGGATGCCTGCGATCTCGGCATTCGTGGCGCGGCTGGTGGCGCGTTCCGACAGGATCGCCAGCACGCGGTCGAGGTGCGGCCAGAGGCCGGCACGCTCGATTTCCCAGGAATGCCCCCATAGATGAAACACGCCGCCGCGAATGGCGGCGATATCGGCAATACGCGCAGCGGCGCGATCCGGGGAACCGGCCTCCAGCCAGGCCGCCGCGATCCGCAGCCGGTCGATGCCGCCGCCGTTGCGCAGCCAGTTTCGCAAGAGTGCCGGTATGCGGTGCGGATAAAGCTGCAAGGTGGTTGCCATGGAGAATGTGTCGGGACCGGGATCGAGGCAGAGCATGCATGTGGTCCGGGCGTGGCGGAAGCCCGCATCGGCGACGATGGCGCGGATGGCCGCATTCCGCCGGCCGCCGGGATAGGCAAAACCGTGGACCGGGGCGCCCAGCATATCCTCCAGGATCGTCTTGCCCTCGGCGACCTGGCGGCGCGCCTCGCTGGCATTCAGGCCGGTCAGCCGCCGATGGTCGCGTGTGTGGCCCGCGATCTCGAAACCCGATGCGGCCAGGGCTCTCAAGGCGGCGGCGTCCATGACGGCCCGGCCTTCGCTGTTGGCGGCCGGAACGTAGAAGGTGCCGCGCAGCCCGTGGCGGGCGAGCCGCTCGGCGATGCGCAGATCGGCTGGATGCCCGTCATCCCAGGATGTCGTCACGACGAGATCAGGCATCGCAGCATTTCCGTGCGAGGACGATGCCGCCGATGTAATGCGCGGGCCGGGCAATGATCCGGTCCAGCCACAGGGCCGGGAACCCCAGGATGTGGAACGGCAGGGCCAGCATGAAGGCCAGCGCGAGCCGAAGCGCGTCGCCCGGGCTGCGCCCCGTCTGCCAGCCCCGGCGATGCGCGATCAGAGACCGCCCGGGCATGGCCGCGAGCGTCGCCGTCGCAAAGAGGCAGGGTCCGCCCAGCGTTTCATGGGCAATGGGCTCGAACCCGGCGGCGCGCAGTTCGGCCTCCATGCCCCGCACCGACCAGCGACGGAGGTCGTGGCTGCGTCCTTCGCAGCTCAGGAACGGATAGGCGATCAGCAACAGGCCGTCCGGCCGGAGGACGCGCCGGCATTCCGCAAGTGCTTCGGGGGGATCGTCCAGAAACTGCACGACCTGGAACATCGCGACGAGGCCGGCCGTTTCCGATGCGAACGGCAGGCGATGCGCGTCGCCGGTCACGACCGTGCAGTCGCCGGGGACAGGGTCGATGACGACCTGACGCATGGCCGGACGCGCGGCGGCCAGCGATCGGGCAAAGGGCGCATTGCCGCCGCCGATGTCCAGGCATACGCCGTCCGGCAATGCCTGTGTTGCGAGGCGGCGGGCGATAAAGCGCCGTGTGAGCCAACTGCCCGGCGTTATGAGGCTCAACACAGCCCGGTATGTTCCTACCAGTCGTCCTGTCATGCGAGCAGCCTGTCGAGGAGGGCGGCGTACAAGGCCACCTGACCGCGTCGCAGGTGTAGCGTGTCGGGGGTATAAAGCAAGTCGATGTCCGGCTGGCGTTCCTCCCGTTCGAACCGGGCACCGTGACGCAGCAGCGTCAGCGCGAGTTCCGGGGCCGGCGCCAGCCTTGCGACAACCGGATACACGAGTGCGCCGATCCGCCGGCGAATGGCCTGCCGGCAGATCGGCGCCAGTTGCCAGAACAGGCAATCGGACATGGCGGGTGCCCGGGGTTCGAAATATTCGTAGTCGAGCAGGCCATAGGCCCCGCCAGCCGTCGGGCGCAGCAGATTCCAGTAGACGAAATCGCCGTGCGAAGGGCCGGTCCTGACCGGCACGGAGCCCCAACGACCGGCCAAGCGGCTGTTCCAGCCCGCGATCCACGGGGTTTCCGGTTCCGGCAGAAGGTCCGCCAGCCGGCGCTGGTCCGTCGCTTGTCCGGCATAGGGGCCTGTCCGGCGCCGCAGGGCGGCCCAGGGCGACAGCGCGTGTCCGGGCAGCGGCGACAGCCATAGCAGCGTCGCGTCGCCGCCGTCATGGAATCCCAACAGTTCCGGACGCCGGTATGGTGGATCGGGCGGCGGTTCGGCATAGGCTCTTGCCTCGGCCCGCAGCAATGCCCGTCCCGCAGGATGATGGCCCAGCTTGACGAAGCCGCCGCCTTCCGCAAGCCGGACGAGGGTCTTTCCCGGCGCGAGCGCATGCTGCTCCAGGGGAGCGGCAGCGATTCCGGCCTGTCGCAGCAGGGCCGAAACCGTATCAGCGACGATGCGCGTCATAGGATGCCGCTATTGCCCCAAGGATCGAATGCACCCAGGTCGCGGCCGACATGGTGTCCGCCGTTGCACGCGCGCCGCGGGACAATTGCATTTGAAGGGTCGCGTCGTCGAGCAGGCGGGCCATGCTTGCGGCAAGCGGCGCTGCTGCCGCGGTCGCCGTCAAAAGCCCGTTACGGCCGTCCTGCACATGTGCGATCTCCGGGCCATGGCGCAATCCCCGGCAGGCAATGACGGGAACGCCATAGGCGAAGGCGTGCAGCACGGCGAGGCCGGCGGCGCCCGGAAGGATCAGTGCGGTCGCCTGCGCGAACAAGGGGGCCAGATGGTCCTCTTCGAATAGAGCGCCGGCGAACCGGACGCCGTCGCTGGGCCCGATGGCCGCTTCGAGCTGCGCGCGTTCCGGTCCGTCGCCGACCACCAGCAGGCCGCAATCCCGTCCCCCGTTGCGCAATAGCGCCATCGCCTCAAGGGCGAGGTCGAAGCGTTTGGCGCCATAGAGACGGCCGATGGCGAGGAAAAGCGGACCGGCCGGAAGATCGTAACGGGTTCGCAACGCCGCGTCGTGCCGGTCCGGCGTGACGGCTGCGGCGGCAGAACGGATGGCTGCGGTGTCGACGCTGTTATGCGTGGTGTGGATGCGGCTGCGCGGGATGCCGTGATTCAGGCAGGATTCCGCCCCTTCGGCGGTGTAGGGCAGGACGGCATCGGCACCGCGGGCGAGAAATATTCTCAGGAACCGTCGCAGCCGATTGCGAAGAGGTTCGCGAGCCGGCAGGTCGTAATCGAGATCGAAATGACCGGACAGCAGCAGTTTCGGTCGTCCGCGGAGCCGCCGCGACAACCAGACGGCCCAGACGGCCAGATCGTGTGTGTGCAGTCCCATCAGAGCCGTATCGGCGCTGCCCAGAGCGGCGAATGTTCCGCCGGTCCACAGCCGCCTGCCCCCGCCGAAGGGCCAGAAGCGGTTGCGGACCGCGACTGACGGCAACGGGATGTCCCCGGCCGGTGCCGACTCCGCTGTCCAGCCCTTCAGGCCGCGTCCCAGGTAGACCGTGACCCGCAGGTCGGGACGTTCGGCGAGACCCTGCAGTTGCGCGATTCTGTATCGGGGGAACATGCCTTCGAGCACGGCGAGCCGATACGGCGCCGAAGCGGGCGGGCGGAGGGCGTCCAGAAGGGCGTGCGTGAGGACGGACGCCGCCCAGAGCGGCCATAAGCCGCCGCCGTGGCGGCGCATCAGCGTCAGGAACGCCCGCAAGGGAAAGCCCCGCGGGCCGGCCAGGGCCTTCAGCCGGCGATGCAGGGGGAGATCTCGATTCCGCCAGGGCGGAATGCGCCGGTTCCGGGGGCAGGTGCCGATGCTGCGCGGAGCGAGGCGGATCGGGATGCCGGCTGCCCGCGCCCGAAATCCGAAATCCGTGTCGGCCATTCCCTGGACGCCCGCGAAGGCGGCATCGATCCCGCCCAGCCGCCGCGTGATTTCCGCGGGAATCAGGACCGCGTTTCCCTGAAATGTATCGCAGTCGGGGGTGCCCCCATCCGGAAGAACGGGGATCAGCTTCAGCGGATGGCGTCCGGTCCGGCGCTGTCCCCCATAGCTGACGGTCCCGTCATAGGGTTCTCGCGTCGCGCCGACAACGATCTCGCCTTCGCGCCAGGCCGAGAGCAGAACGGCCAGCCCGTCGCGATCCAGGCAGACGTCGTCGTTCAGCCAAAGATGCAGATCGGCGGGTGTCTTCGCGGCTTCCCGCAGGCCCAGCGCCATCGCACCGCCCCACCAGAGATTGCCGTCTCCGCGAATGATTCCGACATCGGGGAAAGCGGATGCGACCGCATCGGATGTTCCATCGTGGCTGCCATCGTCGACCAGAACCGCTTCGAGGCGCCAGCCGGTCGGAATATCCTGGCCGAAGAGCGCGGTCAGACAGTCCAGCGTCGTGTTCCGGCGATTGTGGCAGGCGAGGACGGCGACGATGCGGCGGCCCGCGCTCACCCCTCGATGTCCCGCGGTTCGGCCCGATCCCGGAGACCGGTCCGCATCGACTGTGCCGCGATGGCGCCGATCATTCCCATCATGAAGCCGTGTTCGGTCGGCGGGCTGTAAGGCAAGCCGAAGACCAGCAGGGACGTCCACAAAGCGATGGCGGCGCCCCGATCCATCAGGGCGCTTTCGGACACATCCCCTGTCCAAAGGCGCTTCAAGACGGCGACGTGGAACAGCAGCCACAGGCCCAGCCCGACGAGGCCCGCGTTGATGAAAATT